>DAOQAK010000014.1:0-65201 GCA_035353855.1 Bacteroidales bacterium
GGAGGCGGTTAATCCTCTTAAATATTTTTTTAATTGAAATTTAAACAGCCTCTAATGCTAAAGAAATTATTATTGTTGGTCTTTTGGCTGAAAAATGTATTTATAATACAGCGTTGGGAGGGAAGAATAGAGGATATGATATTTATCTTATTCCTGAAGCTATTATTGGCAAAATCTCAAAACGTAAAGAAGAAGCCATAAGTAAAATGACAGAAAAAGGAATAAAAGTATTACCTATAAAAGAAATAATCAACGTGCGATAATTCCATTTCTGATTATAAAAAATATCTTGCTCGTTTATAGATAAGTCTTATTAGTTATAATTATCAATGAAGTTGTAGAGATAGAAATTGATATAATTTTTTGATGATAGATCGTATTAATTATTTATCTTTGCATCGTGATAAGTCAAAGAAAAGATAGAATAAATTCGATTGTAGCTGCCTTGATTATAGGCTTTTTCCTGCTACTATCTTCATCTTTTACTGATAAGTCCGTTAACTCCCAAAGTAATTTTATTCAGAATGAAGTAAATTGTTCAGGTAATGTAAATGCTATAGTTTCTGATGCAATTCAATTACCATCCTGTCCCAAATTTTATTTACCAGTACATCCTGATCTTTTCAATGATGTTCCGAACGTATTTAATGACAACAGTAATGCAGACCGAGATTTTATTTTTCTTCAAAAGATCCAGCTTACTGAAAATCCTTTTGCCATTAAATTCTATTATCATCTTTTCTCTAATGATGATGATGACCTGCCCGTTTTAAGTTAAAAATTTCTTTTTTATGTAACTATTAAATTTCTGCCTTATTAAAATGAGGTGGTAGAATGATTTATTAACTTAAAATTAAAAAAAATGAAAACGATATTATATTCATTGGTTGCAATATTTATTTTTGGAATTATTGCAATGGGCTTTACAAATAAAGCAAATACAAATAACATTATATTAATTCAGGTTGCTGATAGTAATGTTTCATCATCTGCTCTTTCGCAATCTGCAAAAATTATATCAAACAGGTTAAAGGATTTTAGTTCCGAAAAATTCGATATTGCGATACTTCCTGCAAAGAGACAGATACAGGTAACATTTACGAATAATTGGGATTTGAAATTTGTTAATGATCTTATTACAAAAAAAGGGACATTGGCATTTTATGAAACCTATAACAGAAAAAGTTTGTCTGAACTTTTAAATGATAATGGTCACTTATTTTCTATGTTTAAGAATAGTGCAGTTAATGATTCTGTAGCTGACATTGGGTGCTGTTCAGTAAAAGAATCAGAAAAAATAAATGATTATATAAACATACTTAACCTGGATCAGAAATGCAAATTTGTATGGAGTAAGAATTTTGATGGTTCCCCAATTTGCCTTTATGCGATTAAACTGGATAGTGAAAAAAATGCATTGATGTCAACAACAGATATTGATAGTGCAAATTATATGCAGGATAAAGAATCGAGATCTAATGAAATAGAGGTTAACTTTAAGAAATCATCAGTTGATTTATGGGCCAATGCTACAAAGCACAATATTGGTAATGCTATAGCAATAGTTTTAGATAATAATGTAATTACTGCACCGATTGTGCGTTCCGAAATAGATTGTGGTCATTGTATGATCTCAGGTAATTTTTCGCAGGATGAAGCAAAATATATTGCATCGATTATAAATAATGGTGAATTACCGGTAACTTTCAAGAGGGTTAAATAGTATTAATAAAAGGGCTGCATTATGTGTGCAGCCTTTTATTATTTCATAAAATCATTTATCTTTGATAATGCAAATGTGTTTTTATGAAATATAAAATTAAAATTATCAAATCGGATATAACAAAAATAAAAGTTGATGCAATTGTTAATGCTGCCAATAATTCGTTGCTTGGCGGCGGTGGCGTTGATGGTGCAATTCATCGCGCTGCCGGTAAAGAATTGTTAGATGAATGCAAAACATTAAATGGTTGCGAAACAGGTGAAGCAAAAATTACCAAAGCCTACAACCTGCCTGCAAAATTTGTGATACATACGGTTGGTCCTGTTTGGTATGGGGGTAAAAACAATGAAAGGAAATTATTGGCATCGTGTTATAGAAATAGCCTGAACCTTGCAGTAAAACACAATATTAAAACAATAGCTTTTCCAAATATCAGCACCGGGGTTTATCACTATCCAAAGCCTGAAGCTGCTGAAGTAGCCATTAATGAAGTTACACTGTTTTTAAAAACAAATGAATTGATTGATGAAATTACATTTGTTTGCTTCGATGATGAGAATTTGAATTTGTATAAAAAAATAATAGAAAATTAATTATCGGTGTCAATCCGCGTAAACCAGCGTCAATACTGTAAATTTAATTATATAGGTTGTGATTTTAAAATTTTCTAAAAAACATATATAGATTTTGAAATATTTTCACAACTTTGCAAAAACAAATTTCCTTTAAGTCATGGAAAAATATTTTCAGAAATTCAGAAAGAATATAATTGGTAACTCACAAAAATTCATATCGCCATATGGAACGAAGAAAATTCTTTATGCCGATTGGATTGCCAGTGGCAGATTATATAAACCCATTGAAGATAAAATATCGAAAACTTTCGGTCCGTTTGTAGGTAATACTCATACCGAATCGAGTGAAACAGGAGTGCTGATGACCAAAGCCTATCACCTGGCACACAAAAAAATAAAAGAACATGTTAATGCCGGAAAAAATGATGTGATTATTACAGCCGGTTCTGGAATGACCACTGTAATCAACAAATTCCAGCGCATGATAGGTTTAAAGATATGTGGTGGATTGAGCAATCGCCCTTGTTTGCAGAAAACAGAAAAACCTGTGGTTTTTATAACACATATGGAACATCATTCTAACCATACCTCATGGTATGAAACCTGTGCTGATGTTGTTCTTGTTGAGCCCGGCAAAGGATTGCTTGTCGATCCGGAAAATCTTCGCAAAGAATTAAAAAAATATAAAAACAGAAAATTTAAAATTGGTTCGTTCACTGCATGCTCCAATGTTACAGGTATTGAAACACCTTACCACCAGCTGGCAAAAATAATGCATGAATACGGGGGATATTGTTTTGTTGATTTTGCAGCATCGGCACCTTATGTTGATATAAATATGCATCCTGCTGACCCAATGGAAAGACTTGATGCGATATTTTTCTCACCACATAAATTTCTTGGAGGTCCCGGCACTTCGGGCGTTTTGGTTTTCGATTCAGCAATGTATCATAATGAAGCGCCGGATAAACCCGGTGGCGGAACGGTTGACTGGACCAACCCATGGGGCGAGTACAAATATATTTCCGATATCGAATTGCGTGAAGATGGCGGTACTCCAGGGTTTCTGCAAGCCATTCGCAGTGCATTATGTATTGAGTTGAAAAATAAAATGGATACTAAAAATATCCGTAAGCGTGAGGGGCAACTTGTGAAGCTTGCATTCAAAGAATTGCATTCGATAAAAGGTATACATATTCTTGCTGATAATGTGAAGCATCGTCTTGGCGTGATTTCATTTTATATTGATAACATACATTATAATTTAATTGTGAAATTACTGAATGATCGTTATGGGATACAGGTTCGTGGTGGCTGTGCATGTGCAGGCACGTACGGTCATTTCCTTTTAGATGTTAGTTATAACTATTCTAAGAAAATAACTCAACGCATCAATTCGGGCGACCTTTCTACCAAACCCGGATGGGTTCGTATTTCGCTGCATCCTACAATGACTGATAATGAAGTGAAATTTATCGCATCGGCAATAAAAGAGATCCAGCAGAATATTGAAGAATGGAAAAAAGATTATAATTATTCTTCCCATACCAATGAATTCAGACATAAGAAGAATATAAAAGACGAAGAACTTAAAGTAAAGCCCTGGTTTAACCTGTAATATTAAATTCAGTACTTATAATTCATTGTACTTTTAAAAATTTATTTTACAGATAATCAATTGTCATATTGCGCCTGTCGAAATATGGCTTCGTATTCAGCCTGACCGTTGGTATTTTTTAGTTATACCATTTCCAATATTTTAAATCTGAGGCTTTGGTCTTTATCTGAATTATACAGAATCTTAGCAGATTTGTAATGGTTATTGAGCATTGTCGAAAAAAGCAAAATGTGCTTAGATTCTGTTATGCCGATTTATCCCGACTTGTCGCGGATAGGAAATTTTTGCAACCGAACTTGTGAGCTCATGAATACCTTTAAAATAAAATAAGTTATGAATAAATTATTTCCGTATCGGTATAAAATGCGTAAGAAGGGCTAAGTGTTGATGTTGGAGAATCTGGAGCCAATGGCATGCATCAGTTTATTTACGGCAGAATTCCAAATCATTTCTTTTTCTTTGAGTTCATTTTCAAATGCAAAATCTGTAATTAGCAAAGAGATTTCATTACTAATAGAATCGGTATTGATACGAAATTCAAAATATTTATCGGATTCGCCGTTTATCCATGTAAAATGAACCATCTCCAGTTCTTTAATATTTGTGATTTTTGCGGTAAGCTCAGTGTCATCATCCCATATAAAATGAAATATGTCATCTGTAGCGGATACTTTATCGGCAAACCATAAATTTAATCCATCCACTGTGCTAAGCATTGCAAAGAGCTTTTTTACAGATGCTTTAAAGTTATATTCAAATGTATATTTTTCCATCCCCAGTATTTTTCACTCCCCTTAATTGATAAAAATTAATAATTTCGCATTAAATTTAATATTGTGCAATATAGTAAAATATTCACTTAAATGCAAATATAAATGGCTTTAATTCATTCATTAGAGAAAAGCGGGAATGTGCTTTTCAAATACAGGGGGCAAATTCCGGTGATCTTATTTTTGATGGCAGTTCCTGTATTGTATTTTACAGATTATACTTTTGCTTCAAAAGGTATCGTAACGGTTTTTACTATTGTTGCTATTACGCTTAGTATAGCCGGTTTCATGGTTAGGTCCTATGCTATTGGAACTACACCCAAAGGAACATCGGGCAGAAACCGTGATGAACAGGTTGCTGAATCGTTGAACACTACAGGGATATACTCAATAGTAAGGCATCCGCTTTACCTTGGAAATTATTTAATGTGGATAGGAATAGTAGTGTTTAGCTTTAACTTTTATTTTATAATTATTGTGTCGTTATTGTTTTGGTTATATTACGAACGTATTATGTTTGCTGAAGAACGTTTTCTTGAAAGGAAATTCGGCGCAGCATATTTGGACTGGTCGAAACAAGTTCCTGCATTCATACCTGCGTTTAGTAAATTTAAAAAAAGTCTTTATCCTTTTTCTTTTAAAAGTGTTTTGCGCCGTGAGTATTCCGGTGTTGCAGCCACAGCAATAGGTTTTACATTTATTGATGTGTTGCGAAATTATTTTTTAACGGGAGAAATTGTTTGGAAGCTTACGTCGGTATATGTTACCATTGCTGCGATTCTGCTTGCTTTAATTCTGCGAACACTAAAACATAATCATTTACTTGACGAAGAAGGTCGTTCCTGAATAAATCAGGGGAATCAAAAAAAATGAGTAAGATAAAGATATACATATTTGCATTGTTGTCAATGCTGTTCTGGGGATTCTCATTCGTATGGATAAAAATTGTTTACGAAAATGGATACCGTCCTATCATGACTATTTTTCTGAGGCTTGTTATTTCTTCGTTAATGCTTTTTCTAATCATTAAATTAATGAACCGAGGACAAAAAATTCAAAAAGCTGATTATGGAAAATTCATGCTTCTTGCTTTTTTTGAGCCTTTGCTTTATTTCATGGGTGAAAGTTTCGGACTGACAATGGTATCAAGCACTGTAGCGGCAGTAATTGTTTCAACTATTCCGGTTATCTCGCCAATGTTTGCCTATATGTTTGCAAAAGAAAAAATATCTCTGATAAATATCATTGGACTTATTGTATCCTTTGCAGGAATAATGCTGATGGTGGTTGATAGGAATTTTGTATTTGATGCTTCTCCTCTTGGTGTTTTTCTTGAGTTCTGTGCAGTAATGGCAGCAATTTTTTATTCTGTCGCTATAAAAAAACTTACACATAAATATTCTGCTTTAACTATAATTAAAGTTCAGAATTTTATAGGTGCCATATATTTTCTTCCGCTTTTTTTAATTTTTGATTTTAACTGTTTCATTTCTATAAAGCCAAATATTGATCTTATTTATTCACTACTGATGCTGTCTGTTTTTGCATCATCGGCTGCATTTGTCCTGTATATCCCTGTAATCAGAGAACTGGGAATTGTAAGAGCCAATATTTTTACGAATTTCATTCCTGTTTTTACAGCGGTAACTTCTTATTTTGTTCTTTCTGAAACATTTGATTTGGGTAAAATTTCAGGAATGGCAATAGTTATTTTTGGTGTAATTATATCGCAGGTATATCAGAAAAAGAAAGCGAAAAAAAACCAATTATGACTGATCAAAATCAATGATATTAAAATTATAAAAACGGAAAGTTTATTCTGATAAAAAATAAAAACCGTTTTAATAAAGTGCTTCAAAATCAATATTTATCTGGTTATTTGAATTTTGAAAGAATTAATATAATAAAGTCATTACTGAAAAAAAGTTATATTTGCATTATGCATGAAAAAAAAATTATTAACTATTTGATTTAGCAGCAAGAAGAAAAAATGCAACTTGTAAGTCCCGAAGATATCCTGTCGGTAAATAAGAATCTTAAATATTTCGGAGGAAAAACTATAGCAAAGTTTATCTTGTGGGTACTTAAGCTGGATAAATGTAACAGGGAATATGCAAAATATTATGTTCTTGATAGCCCTGATTTCCTTAACAAAATCATAGAAAGTTTTAAACTGAAATATATCGTTTCGGAGGAAGATCTGAAAAAAATTCCTTTGAGTGGTCCGTTCATTACAGTTTCCAATCATCCCACCGGAGGTTCTGAAGGTATTGCACTTGTAAAAATGATGTCGCAAAAAAGGAGCGATTATAAGTTTCTTGTAAATTTTTTATTGTCGCGCATAAAACCGCTTGAACCATATTTTTTATATGTAAACCCTTTTGAAACACATAAAAATATGCAGTCGAGTATGGCCGGTGTTAAAAATGCTTTGAATCATATTAGCGCCGGAAACTCGTTGGGACTTTTCCCTGCCGGCGAAGTATCGGCATTTCAAAAAGGTAAAAAAGAAATTACTGATAGAGAGTGGCAAACTGTTGCGCTGAAACTTATTAAAAAAGCAAAAGTTCCTGTTGTCCCAATTTATATCGAAGGAAGAAACAGTAAGTTCTTTTATTTTCTCGGGAAAATCAATCCTTTATTAAGAACATTGAAACTGCCTTCGGAATTATTGAATAAAAAAAATCAGTTGCTGCATTTCAGGATAGGTATGCCTATTTCTGTGAACGACCAAAATCTTTTCGAAGACATTACGGAATATGGAAATTTCCTGAGAATGAAAACCTATACGTTAGGGACTGACATGTTGAATAAGAACAGGATTGTTCACGATTACCGGAAAATTCAATCGATTGTAGATGCCATAAATCCTGATATACTGGAGAAAGAAATAAATTCGCTTGGAGAAGAACAGCTTCTTTTTAAACTTGAAAATTATCGTGTGTTTCATTCCGATGCATCACGAATCCCTTATGTGATGAACGAAATAGGAAGGCTACGTGAACTTACTTATCGTGAAGTAGGAGAGGGGACATATAAAAATATCGACCTTGACCATTTCGACCAGTTCTTTCATCATTTATTCATTTGGGATACCGATACAAAAAAAATTGTTGGCGCTTACCGAATGGGAAAAGGAAAAGAGATAATGAAAAGGCGCGGCATAAAAGGCTTTTATATTGAAAGTCTTTTTAAAATAAATGAACAGTTGTATCCGGTGCTTGAACAAAGTATTGAACTGGGGCGTTCATTCATTTGTAAAGAGTACCAGCGAAAAGCATTGTCGCTTTTTTTATTGTGGAAAGGTATACTTTATTTTTTAATTAAAAATCCTGAGTACCGTTACCTGATTGGTCCGTTAAGTATTAGTGATTCATGTTCCGATTTTTCAAAAGGATTGATAGTCGAATTCCTTAAAGCAAATTATAATCATAATGAATTATCAAAATATATAGTTCCCCGTACACCTTTTGAATATAAGGTTTCGGAGTATATTGATACCAAAGTGTTCCTGAAGTATATCGGTAATGATTTGAATCGGCTCGATAAATTCATACATGATGTAGAACCTCCACAACATCTACCTGTGCTCTTAAAAAAGTATATTAAACAAAATGCAAAAATACTCGGAGCGAATGTTGATCCGAAATTTAATTTCTGTTTAGATGTACTGATGCTGCTTGATATTAAAGATGTACCACAGGAAGTAATAGATTCCTTATCCAAAGAGTCTGCTGAAACAATTAATACTATTTAATATCTAATAAAATCGGTTAGAGATTTTTTAGTAAAGGCTAAAGTCCTTTATAATTGCGGATTTCGCAATAGGATGACCTTAATGTTGGGGCTAAAATAATTCAATAAACTATGCTTTAGCAAAAAATTACTGAAAGACTACCGAGTGATTGTTATGATAAAAAGGCTCTATAACATTATTTCTGCAAATGTCATAGAGCCCGGAGTATAAATACTAATGATTAGCTTTTTCTTAAACAGTAACCGGTTCCTGAGTAAATATAACGCCCAACGCTTTGACTGTTACATATTACTCTGTCCCATACCGTAACACCTACTGAATATCCGCAAGCCGGGATACCTGAAGTATTAAAGGAGAATGGGTTTCCCGGTGCTATGCTTGTTTCGGAATATTTATCCGGTACCGGAGGTAAGATTGTTCCTGCAACATGAAGTGTAAAACAATTAAAATATTTTCCGCGTGCAACAAAATGGCAATCAATATTACTGCCTACTACAAAATCTTTACAGTTGCCGCCATTGTCAATATTGAGAGCAGCTTCAAGTAATACGTTATTGCATAACTGAATATTTTTTATAACCGAACCATGACCGAGAATATCAAGTTTTATCTGCCATAAATCATCACCGCTGGTTTGCCAACGGACCAAAACATTGTCAATATTTACATTGTACGGTTGATATTCATAGTATCCGTTTACATCAGGATTGATGGTTGTATATTTTACATTGTAAGTGGTATTATCCCAACCAACAAGCAGTAGTTCGCTGTCCAGCGTAGTCCATGCTACATCTCCGGCTCGTCTAACCTGAACCCTGTATTTATATCCGGCAAAAGGAGGTCCCTGTAATACAACCGTTCCTGCAAACGGACATGGGCGCCCTAATGTATCAACTTTATGAGCATTCAGAATAAATATGGCATCCGATTCGGTTAATCCTGTTACTGCATCTATCCTGTCAACAGGTACACCACCTAATCCAATGATTGCAGGATATACTTCTCCCGGTACAATTCCCGGTTTTACCTGGATGAAGGTATCAACCCTGTTACCGTATGTTTGTAAATCATCAGGATCGGTTTTTGAAGGTTCAACATTCCATGATAACACTCCGCGAATTTTTACAACATTAGGATTGATGCAGTTTTTGCGATGATAAGTAAAATCATAAGGAAGGATTGCCGAATAGAATAAATGATTTTTTGATACTTCCGAAAAGTCGTGAGTATTTACTTTTGTTGTTCCTGCATATTCCCAGTTGCAATCGCCATTCCAGTCAACCCAAAAGGCAACATATTCATAGGAGCCTTTAGTGCAGAGGTCGCCGTTATAACCGGAAGTTTTTTTAATTTCAATGGTTCCTACAAAACATTCTTTGTTATAATCCAATCCTACCGATTTCAATTCTTCAAAATCAATATTGGCTTTGGTTTTATTGAATAGTGAAATGATCTTATCCCAGTCAAGATTAAAATATTTTATTTTGTCGATTACACTTTGTGTATAAACGGGATTGTTTTGTTTCGAGCATTTATCAATATCTTTAATGGTCAAGCGCAACGGGTCAACTTTAACATTATTTTTTTTATAATATTCAACCAATGCAATTAAATCCTGTGTAGCTTTTTTTGCATTGATATCATCGAATTTTTCATTGGTCTCGCTTTCAATGATCTTTTTTATGCTTTCCACTTTAAGTTGCGGATTGTTGATAGCCAGATCTAAAAATTTATTGATGAGTACTTCTTTAATTTCAAGGTCAGGGTGTATGTGTATAAATTGCGGAAGGTTCTTTATCTGAATTGTAGCATCTAAAGTATTCCCCCAAACCATAGTGTACTCAGGGTCGTTTGCAGTAGGTATTGCTTCCCATGATAGTATTGCTCTTGCTTTTGGCAAAACATGTTTTGAACAAAAAGCTTTTTTGGGATTGATGGTTAATGACGCAATATAGCTTAAAGGTTTTTCAGGGTGTTTAAGGCAATCGGTTTCAGTGGGGATATCGTGTAAGTTGATAGCGA
This sequence comes from Bacteroidales bacterium, assembly GCA_035353855.1. NCBI lineage: Bacteria > Pseudomonadati > Bacteroidota > Bacteroidia > Bacteroidales > Bacteroidales bacterium. The sequence continues at coordinate 10,466 of DAOQAK010000014.1, forward strand.
CATAACCCTGGTCTTCCCAGCCTGTGCCATAATCAAGAAAAATCTTACATATTCGAACGAGCCAAATCCGCATAAACTTCCTGAAAAACCATTTTGAAGTTTTATGGAAATTGTTGCTTCTAACTGGTTGGTTTCAGGATTAAAACCGAGAGCGGTCAATTCCTCGAATGTGGTGTTGCCGCTAGCGCTTTTTAATGCTTTCAGGTTGCTTTTCTTTATTTGTCCGAAATAATTCGGGTTTTCGATGATGAGCTTTTTGAAACTTGCTCTTTCTGCATGCAATTCACTTTTGATTACTTGTTTTGTCATGTTTTTAATTTTAAGGGTGAAAATTATAATTTATTGATTGTTGGTATTTCTGCTATTTGTGCTATATCGCGGAAATCAATACCTACAATGCTTCCATGTTTTGCAAACCGGTATTCAATTCCTGTTATCGCTCCTTTATATACAACGCTGCTGTTTCCTGTGTACTGATAATATACAGCGTGTTCAATATTTTTTGAATTTTTAGTTTCTGAAATATTGTATAGCTCTTTTAATTTTTTTCCGCAGCAACTCATATTATATTTCGTTTTTATTGGTTAATTTTTCTAAAATGATCGATAATCCTGATAAAGCGAGCCACAATAAAAATATTTCCTTATGGCTTTCTCCAATAAAAAATGCGAAAGGTGCAGCAACCCAAACGCTGAGGCAATAGAAGCAGGAAAATAAATCGTTAAGGAATTTTATTTTTAAAATACTTTTTCGGAATAAGAAAATAATATTGAAAGGACCGTCTTCCGCGTTGAACAAATGTGTGATGCGCCATACTGATAAAACACCCAGAACAAAAAAGTACCAATTCATTTTATATTTGAAATAAGATGAATGCAAAGTAACTTCAAACAGGTACTACGAAACAATTCTCTTTATCGGGTATTTTTAATAGTGATGCATCCTCTTTTTAGGTGATGCTTACGTTGGTGTATCCTCTTTTTAGGGGAGGAAATTTAAAATGGAATTTTAAAAAATGGGTAGGTGTAAAATTATTTTTGCGAAATAATCTTAAAATTTAAAACTATAACTTACTGTAGGAATAAAAGGGAAGAGCGTTATCTGTTGCATGGAAACAAAATTATTTCCATCTACAGAATAATCGTTAAAGTAATAGAAGCTTGGATTTTTTTGATTGTACACATTGTATAAACTGATGTTCCAAATACGTTCCCCGTTTTTTAAAGTTCTCCGGAAGTTCACGCCAAAGTCGAGACGGTGATATGGAGCCATTCGGAATGAATTGATATTGGAATATAAATAAACCAAATATCCGCTTCCTTCATCGTAATATTTTTGTACAGGCAGTGTATAGGCTTGTCCCGACATATAAAGCCATGTTAAGGATATATCGACATATTTATTAAAAACATGCGAGAACACAATTTTTAATTCATGCCTGCGGTCGAATTTAAAAGGGAAAGGATTTCCGTAATTCAAATTTGTAAATGTCCGTTCGTTTTTCGAAAGAGTATATCCTATCCAACCGGTACTTCTTCCAATCGATTTCTGAATTAAAAGTTCGGCACCTACAGCTTTGCCTTTTCCATCGGTTTCAATTTTTTCGTACCAGGGCTTTGACGAATTGAACGAGCTTACACCTTCTTTATAATTTATCAGGTTGCGCATATCTTTATAATATCCTTCAACTGAAAATTCAAATTTTCGGAACAAGGTTGTTGCATAACTTAAAACATATTGATTGCTGTAACTCGGCGGTGCCAGCTCTATAGCGGGAACCCAGAAATCGATAGGGAATGCACTGCCTGTACCTGAAAGCATATGCATATTCTGGATCATGCGTGAATATGCCAGCTTTACCGACATGTTTTTTGAAAAGCCATAATTGATTATACATCGTGGTTCAAGCGATGGAAAATGATTCGACTGAATATAATAATCCGATAATCTCAGACCTGCTTTAGCTTCCAGGTTTTTTAATAATTGCAGTTTGCCTTCGCCATAAGCAGCAGCGGTATATCCGTATAATTTTACATTGTTGTAAGTAGTGTCAAATATAGGTTCTTCATTATGTAATTCGTAATCGCGTCCAATACCGGGTTTAAAGAAGTGCCCGGTTAACGATACGCCTGTTTCAATAGAGAAGTTTTGATTCAATTGATATTCGAAATTACTTTTTGTATTTAGGTCATAAACACCGGAAAGAAAATTTGTACTTTGTTCTGACGAGCTGGTATCGGTATTCGTTTTATAATAAATTTCATTTTTGTATCGGTATCTAACAAAAGAAAAAACAGTATTTCCAAAAAGTTTTTTGTTGTAAATATGAATCCATTTGAATGCAGCCATGGTATTGCCCCATTTTTCTTCAGAACCATTTTCGCTTATAGTTGGTTGTTTTTCTTTGAATTTTACAAAAAGTTTATCATCGCCATTATAAAAACTCAATGCAATATTATCGTTGTTCGAAAAGCGGTATGTCCATTTAAAATTCAAATCGTAAAAGTTGTATCCTGCGGTATAATTCCCGCGCGATGCAATGCTCATTACAGGCCTTATCAGTAAATCATATAAAAACCGGCGGTAAGAAATAAAGTAAGAAGAAGTATCTTTTTTTACCGGGCCTTCAACAAATATTTTCGATGATAACAAACCCAATGTGAAGTTTCCCGTGATCTTATCTTTACTTCCATCTTTCATTCTTACATCGAGTACTGATGATAAACGTCCGCCATAGCTGGCAGGGAAGCCGGCTTTGTATAATTTGGTTTCGTTAATGGCATCGTCGTTGAACAACGAAACAAATCCGCCGAGATGATTTATCTGGCAAAGTGGAACATCATCAAGCAGAACAAGATTCTGATCGGAAGAACCGCCTCTTACCATCAGCCCGTTCGAAAGTTCGCTTCCCGACTGAACTCCGGGCATCAGCTGGTATGCTTTAATTATATCGCGTTCACCGGCAAATGCAGGCAGTGTCCTCATTTGTGCTAAAGGAATTTCAACGGTTCCCACTTCGTCGCGTTTTTCAATAGGAGCAACATTATCCGCGTTAATAACCAATTCCTTTAATAATTTTCCGGCTTTTAATTTTATATTGATGATCGTATCTGTTTTTATTACGAAATCAATGGTGTCGGCAGCATACCCGATAAACGAATATACAATGTGTAAATTTTTATTTGAAGTATTATTAAACACAATTGAATAATATCCGTATTGATTTGTTGCCGTTCCGATTTTATTGTTTATGTCGTAAGCGTATGCACCCAGCAAAGCTTCGCCAGTCCTTGAATCAAGAATATAACCTTGTATGGTATATTTTTGTCCAAACACAATCAGTGCGAAAAAAGAAAGAAACACGATAATAAATATTTTTTTCATTTTTTTTCTTTTTTCAAGGAGTTGATATTTCTTTGGTATCGGATGAATAACCTGCAAATACACCATAACCGCCCGATATGTTCGTGTAAGGCATAACAGGATTAGTATTCCCGTTGTCGAAAATGGAATTGTTGTTCGAATTATTTTGTTTTATTATTTTTTGCATGTACTTGTAATATTCCTCTGTTACATGTTTTAGGTTAACTGCAATAATAAGACTATCGTTGTAACTCCATTTTAAAAATTCAAGTTTTATTTCTTTACTCTCGCCGTTGAAAGTTTTGTCGGTAAACATTACCCCGTTATACATATTGACTTCACTGTCGAATAGCGGATCGTTATTGTTATTTATTTGCAAACCGTAATTATTCACATAAGTTGTAGAATCATAATCATTATAATAATAACTTGTACCATTTATTGTACACATATAAAAATCTGTGGTCGAACTATTGTCGCTGATGTTAAAAGTAACAGCGCTTATATCGCCATTATTGGTTGTATACAGAACAGGTGTGAAATTAAAATCGGTCATTACTGTTTTTTCGGGAATATGAGTGAAAGCTGAAATGTGCCGCCCATCAATGGAAGTAGCTGTAATAGCCAGTTTATCGTTTGCCTGCGGAATATATGTGGAATTATATACAGAATCGTTTAAAATAAAATCTTCTTTATAAATATCGTTAACATATAAACTTATTGTTCCTTTCATTTGTTCATTCGATAAAGCTTCATTCATGTTTTTTGTTTCATCAAAAAAAAGTTGTAATGAATCGTTTTCGCCGGCATAGCATATGGCAACAAGTTTTCTGTCTTGTATGGGGATATCTATTTTTACTTCTTTCTCACAGGAAATTAAAAAAAATGAAAACAGAAGTAAGATGAAAATATTTAATTTCATTTAATCAAAATTATAATTGATACGATAAACAATTGCTGCTTTAAATTTACTGTTGTATTTATAATAGGTATTGTTACTCGAAGTAAATATATCGTTATACGAAAGCCTCGCCATTACATCAATGCTTATTCTTCGGTATAATTCGAACGGAAAGAAATGGAAACGGATACCCGGCGATAAACTGGCACCTGCATTTATTTTGTCACTACTTTTGATATTGATATTAAATATCGAATCGTTAATTGCATCGGTATGTTTAAATGAGCCGAATACGGCCGATTCAAAATATAAATTTACATTACGGGTGTAATGAAGATACAGCCTTCCGAACAGTGATGGATTTATGGAATAATATTTTTGTGTATACACTTCATTTAATAATTTATTTTTCACAGTAAAACCGCCAAAAATTTCTCCGCCATAAGTTATCCTGTTACTTTTATGTATGCTGTATCTTAATGAGTATCGACAATCATTTATTTCAGAAAGCGGAATACCCGAACTGATATAAGGATTAAAGCTAATACCAATGCTGCGTTTATATTTTATTGTGGAACGTATAATGGAATCCTGATCCTGCGAAAAAATATTTTTCGATGGGAGTAATAAAAATGAAAGAATGATAAGATATTTTATTGATGAGTAATTCACGAATTATTTATGAAATAAAACAAATTATTTTTTGGAAGAAACGTAAATAGTATGATAAAAGTATTTTATGATGAAAATTTTATTTCCTAAAATTTATGATATACTATATAATGAATTAATTCAATCCATTCTCAACAGCAAAGCATACAAGCGACGCAACGTTTTTTAGGTTAAGTTTTTTTAATAAATTTTTTCGATGCGAATCAACCGTGTTCACACTTATAATAAGTTTTGTACTTATTTCTTTATTTGAAAAACCGTTAGCTATCAATCGCAATACATCTTCTTCGCGGCGAGTGATTGATCTTAGCAGCAATTGATTTTTTAATCGCATATTCTCTTTCAGTAATTCTTCGATTTTTGCACCGGTATCTACAGGTGTTGACAGGTTCACCGATACGGCAAGCACCAGCCATGGTTTGCCTTCGCTGGTTCTTTTAAATAAAGTCCGGGTAGTATATAATTTAAGCCATTCCCCGTTCTTATGTTTGATCCGGAAAAGTGTTGAATGCTTTTCTCCTTTGTCATTTAAAAAGAAAGAAATGGTTTCATTCACTTTATCAAAATCATCGGGGTGGTAATAATTGGCAAGGTAATCGATTCCCATTGCAACAATATCATCAGGTGAAAAACCAAGGATGTCGATGAATTGCTTGTGGTTGCCCCAGATCATTTTACTTGTATTTAGGTCATCAATATGAATTAATACATTTGCTTTTGAAATAATTTCATCGTACAATAAAACTTTTTCTTTTAATTCAATATTGTCATTAATATATTGCAGGCTTGAATTGGCAAGCTTCTTAATACTGTCTTGCAACGATTCGATATCATTTTTTACTTCAGATATTTTTTGCATATTTTAAAATTTTAATACGAATAAAAATCAATCATTATAAATTAATAGTTGTTGACAGCAAAATAATATGCATTACGAAACATTACTTTGTCAATAATATCATTAGGGAGCAATTTATTTCCCGTGCGAAGTTTTTCGCCTTCGTTTTCCATATACTTTTCGGCATGTTTTATTAAATGCACTGACAGGTCATTCATGTCTTCGGCTGTGATAAAATAATTTATAGGGTTAATGATACCGTCGTAATCGCTGCCAATACATTGAATATCCCATGCTCCATCAATGCCTGCTTTATCAATGGTTTCTGCAATATGCTGTATTTGATCCCATATTAATTTGCTCCACATTTTTTTTCCTGCAAATATATTTTCAGTAAAATCAGGCAATGCGTTTTTATCGGCTATCCTGTTTTTTTCAAGCATGATTCCGAAAAGTCCGTATGATTCTTTTATTTTAATTATTTCTTCATCATCAAAATTTATATCATCATTGCAGAACAATGGATCGCCATTGCCTGTGACTGCTGCATGACTTACTATAATGGGAATGTTTTCCTGTTTGTATTTTGTTCCAAGAATTTGATAATATCGTTCCCTGGTAGTTTTGCTCATGTGCTTGATGTCGATCAGCATTCTTTTGCCATCAGTTTTGTTAAACAATGTATCGAATACATCCAGGCCAAAAGGTGTGAAATTGAAATTATTTCCTGTCCCCATTTTCTGGTCGATAAGCAGACTTACTTTTTGTAAACTCTCACAATGTCCGCAAAGCTGGTTGTAGAAATGATGGGTGTATGTAACAAATAATGGAGGATGTTCCCATTTTTTTGCGGTAACAATATTATCTAAAAATGATCTGGAAGAATAGGGCACTTCTTTGTGAAGACCTATACCAAAGGAGTGCAGCCCTTCAATGGTATTCACGACAGCAATGGAAAATTTATCATTATCATTTAAAGCCTGATCCATTTCACTCGCATTTTTTACTAAAACATAATTGCATGTTTTATTATCAATGATAACATCTGCACCACTTTTCTGTTTCAGGAAGTCGTATTCTGAACATAGATCCGAAAAATAATCTGTCTTTTCAATAACATATTCTATCCTGTTATCGTGTAAGCCGCTGAAAAATTCTTTAATTTCATTTGATGCTTCTCCTGTTCCCAGCCTGTTTATGAAAAAGCCTTTTTCAATAGGATATAATGAAGAATAAATTAATCGGACATTTCCCTTCATCAATGTTGTAAGATCGGATTGTGAATATCTTGTTACTCCAAGAATATCCCTTAATAATTTTTCTTTAAATGTTGGAGGGTTATAATACCACAAACTTCTGTTATCATAAATATCGACTGATTGAATAAGATCCATTTTTGTTTGCTGGCTTCCCTTATCAGGAAACGCATTCGCGTATGGCTGCATTGCAGGGTGGCAATGTATATCGGCAAAACAATTGTTCATGTGAATTTTCTTAGGGGTAAATGATTATGTGTGACGGTAAATTTAATAATATTTCTAATAGTTTGATGTCGATAAAAAAAATATTATTTAATATAAAATTATATATATTATATTACAAATGATATAAAACTAAATAATTTGTATTTAAAAACAGGCATGAATATTATTAAAATAAGATGTTGAAAATTTTAAGTTTCAAGTCTTGATTTAAAATCTCAAATCTAATCCACAGCGTCGGACTTAAATTAATCTTAAAAATCCAAAGTCAAAAGTTTATAGGAATGGAGGCTTGTTAAGGTTAAAGTTATTTGTTGAATGTGAAAATTCCTTCACATCATTTTTCGATAAACTCAAAATGACTGCTGGCGCACGGTCAGGCTGAGTTCATCGAAGCCAGATGATGTATAAAATGTGATTTGATTTTCTTTCGACTTTAAATTATCAACCAACCCAGTAGCTCAACCTTTCAACCATTGCAAAGTAGAAAGTTAATAGGAGTAGCGGTTTGTTAAGGTTAAAGTTATTTGTTGAATGTGAAAATTCCTTCACATCATTTTTCGATAAACTCAAAATGACTGCTGGCGCACGGTCAGGCTGAGTTCATCGAAGCCAGATGATGTATAAAATGTGATTTGATTTTCTTTCGACTTTAAATTATCAACCAAACCAGTAGCTCAACCTTTCAACAATTGACATCGTGGAAAGTTTATAGGAGTAGCGGCTAGTTAAGGCTATAGTTATTTGTTGAAAGTAAAGTTTCCATCGCCCCATATTTCGATAAACTCAATATGACGGCTGGCGCACGATAAGGCTTAGTTATTAAACCCGATATATTCATCAAGCAAAACTTGCAGGTATGCTTTTCCCTGGTTGGTGATTTCTTCATCAGCGGCAGGTGATAATTTATTTTTGCGATAAACAACTTGTCCCAAATTATGATCGTAAACAATGATTTGCTGAGAGGTAATAATTCCGAAGCCATTGTCGAATGTGTAGAAAGCGAAACCGGGTGAATATTTATTGAATATATTTTTACTTTTTTCAAATGGCTTATATGGAATTTTTAATTGTGAAAGCAGCATTGCTGGTAAATCGATCTGAGAGCCAATTTTCTCAAAAGTTTTTCCTTTGTATTCCGATTTTAGAACATTGCCGTATAACACAAAAGGAATATGGTGCCTTTCGGCTTCGTTAGCGCCTCTCTTTTTCGGGTAAGTGTGAGCATGATCAGCAGTAATAATGAATAGTGTATTATTATACCATGATTTTGTTTTTGCTTTTTGTAAATATTCAGAAAGACATTTATCCGTATAATGCGCAGTATTTTTATAATCGTCGGCTTCGGATTTTCCTTTAAATATTTTTTCTACATCCGCATTAAAAGGTTCATGATTCGTACTGGTCATAATGATTGAGAAAAAAGGTTGCGGATCTTTTTCTGCTTCTTTCAGATGGCATGCAAACAATTCTTCGTCATAGGCTCCCCAGTCGGTGCTTCGGTTCCATGTGTAATTGTCCTTGTCTAAAATATGTGTGAATCCTGATAGTTTTATATAAGAGTCCTGGTTTGCAAAAACAAGGTTTCCTGAATAATAATAATTTTCAGAATAACCTTTATCGCCCAGTATTCTTGCAAGGTTTGGAAGTTTGTCGAATTTCCCGAAGTTCCTCATGATCGTTGTCTGAGGCTGAGCCGGGAAATTGCTTAGTAAAGAAATTAATCCTTGTTCAGTACGAAAACCATTAGCGTAAAAATTATTAAAATTCAACCCGTTTTTTATGAGGCTGTCTATTCCGGGCATTATACCCGGAATTCCGCCAAGTGATTCGACACATTCAGCGCTTACACTTTCCATCATTATTAAAACAATATTTGGCCGGGTAGTAGTGAGTATCATTTCTGTTGAATCGTTGGAAGCGGTTTGCATTGCATTTACTATGGAATCTGCTTTTGCTTTTGTAAAATACCGATAAGGATTTTCTTTGATTCCGGGTTTTACAATTATTTCCATAAAATTCCAGAACCCATTTAATGCAGAATAATTCAGTACAGGATATTTTGAAAAATATACCCAGCTTTTATTTATAGGATATTTTTGCCATCCACCGCGCATAGCCGTAAATATAGAGAATAAAAGAACTATCGAAAATATTATTTTATATATAAATTTAATTGGAGCTAAATATCCGGGTCTGAAAATTCTTTTATAAATAAATATCAAAACAGCTCCTTCAATAATCATTATGCTTATTAATATCCAATAGGGTACCGCTGCGAAAGATATAATGGCTTCTTTCGGATATGCCAGGTATGATAATGCTTTGCTGTTAATTTTTGTTCCCCATACAGAATATAATCCTGTGTCGGAAATACCAATTATAATACAGATGATTATTAGCAGAATATTGATGATGTGAATACTTTTAATAAGTATATTATTCTTTTTGATAAAAAGTGTTGCTATAAGTAAAAATCCTGGAAATACTAAGAGGTACGCCGAAGCTGAAATATCCATTCCCAATGCAAAATAATAAGAGCTTAAAATTAATCCGGGAGGAATATCTTTTAATTCATGATAATTATAAATAAGAAAAATAGTGTGTTGCAGGGCAAACAGAAGCAGCCAGAATAAAGTTAGTTTTATGATAAGGAAAATGGTTTTTTTCATAAGCTGCAAATGTAATATCAATTTCGCTTAAAATTAGCATTTGAAAAATTCATTTCTGAAATAATGAAATAAATATAAAAACCTGGCAAATATAATGAACATATTTGCCAGTTCTGATATTCCATTTTCGTTGAATCATATTGAAATCGCTTTGATACACTTTTTTAAAACAGATAAGAACGAGATTAAAACAATTGAAGGATTGTCATAAATATTCTGAGTTGATAGTTGTAATGATAGCAATTAGGGCAGTATCATTTTGTCATTTCGAGCAATAGCGAGAAATCTATAATTATCTGCATTTTGTAAAAACTTAACGAAATATTATTTTATTATAGTCGGTGCAAATTAAAGTTTGTATGGATATTTCATTTTATGAAATTATGTAAATACGCCATTCACCTTGGCGAGCCAGGTAGGTATAAAAGCTAGCGAAAATGTAAGGATTCAGAAAATTATTGGTATAACCTAACATCATATGTAGAATGTTAAACAAATAAACTTACTTATAAAAAGGGCGCCCCGCGAATGCGGGGCGCCCGACATTTATCTAAATATTTTATTACTTTATTTTTTCGTTAACCATAGCCAGAATCTCTGTTTCGAGAGCACTGGTTTTTTCTTCAATCTCTTTTCCTTTTGCAAGTATATCCTTTACAAAATTTTTATCATCCAATCCTGATGCATTTATTTTTACATTCAGAAAAGCGCCCATTACAGCGGTACGCGCGCATAATGCGCCAACACCTGCATCGGTAACGGAATTTGGATTGCCCACCTCAACCATTGCTTTAATGATTTCTAATGATTCATATGCTTTTTGCATGGTTCTGAAAGGAACTTCTGTAGCATATTTCGTGGCATCCTGTATAGCTTGTTTTCGTTTTGCAGTTTGTTCATCGTTCCCTTTGGGTAATCCAAAAGCATCCATTATCTTATTAAAAGAAACGGTGTCTTCATCAACAAGGAAAAGTAATTCATCTTTTAAAGCCTGACCTTTTTCTGCCCATATGCTGAACTCTTCCCATCTGTCGTCCCAGCCTGCTTTATGCGATGAAAGATTAGCAACCATTGTTCCGAGCGAAACACCTAATGCACCAATATATGCCGATACCGATCCACCGCCAGGAGCAGGCGATTCCGAAGCTGTTTCGTTTGCAAAACCTTTGCAGGTCATGTCAACAAGGCTTTTCTTATTCGCGTCTTCCAATAAATATTCAATAATTTTTTCTTTCGGGTTGAATGGTTTCAGATCATCAAGGCCTAACGATTTAATAGCAATCTTAATAATCTCTTCTTCCGAAACACCTACTGAACGCTGTTGTTTGCGAAGGAAATATTTTCCTGCATCGAGCATAGCTTTTTTGGGAATCAAGCCAACCAGTTCTGAGCCGGTTGCACGCAAACCTCTTTCCTGTGCCTTTTTGCTGGCTTCTTCAAATGCTATATGAACCGGGGTGATACTGATATTCGTTAAGTTGATTGATATCTGTGCAATCCCATATTCTTCAATAAACCAACCTATAGCTTTGCAAGCCTTTAATGAGCCGGGAATCATTACCTGGTTACCTTTTTCATCTTTAACAATTTTTCCGGTAATCGGGTTGCCTTCGCGTTTCGGTCTACCTTTTTCACGAATATCAAAAGCAATAGCGTTGGCTCTTCGTGTTGAAGTAGTATTTAAATTCACATTGTAAGCAACAAGGAAATCACGGGCGCCTACAGCAGTTGCACCAGCAGTAGCATTGAACTGAGCCGGACCAAAATCAGGTTTCCATTTTGGGTCGGCTAATTTTTTCTGTAAGCCTTCATATTCGCCGGAACGGCAGTTTGCCAAATTTCTTCTTTCGGGTGTAAATGCTGCATTTTCGTAACAGTAAATAGGGATTTTTAATTCTTTTCCTACACGTTCGGCTAGTTTGCGTGCATATTCCACAACTTCGTCCATAGTAATATTTGCAACGGGAACAAACGGACAAACATCGGTAGCGCCAAAGCGCGGATGTTCGCCTTTATGTTTACGCATATCAATAATCTCGGAAGCTTTTTTTATTGCCCTGAAAGCCGCCTCAATAACGGGTTCCGGCTCGCCCACAAAAGTTACAACAGTACGGTTGGTTGCTTTGCCCGGGTCAACATCAAGTAATTTAACTCCTTCAACAGTTTCAATCTGGTCAGTAATATGTTTGATTATTGACATATCATTACCTTCGCTGAAATTAGGTACGCATTCGATGATTTTTTTCATATGAAATGTTTCTTGGTTTTAGGTTCAGTTTTATAGTAATTATGAAGCGAAATTAAAGAAAATTATAATAGATTAAAAACTAAAAATATTTTAAGAAATAATGAAAGATTAATTTTCATGATTAAGCTAAGTTAATTGAAATTAACAAGCATGGAGTTGTTGGCGTGCCACAAATTAAGCGGTATGAAAGTTAAAAAAATTAAATATAGCTACATTTATTATTTGATGTTTGCATTATTCAATTATTACTAACTTGGTTGTTGTTATAATCATATTGTTTTGTAATAACTGAACAATATAAATTCCTTTTGATAAATCATTTCTTAAAATTGTAACTGTTTGCCCTGATATATTTGATATTTGCCTAATACCCTGTCCTAAGGAGTTGTAAAATGTAAGAATTGCATTATGCAATGGATTGCTTGTCCATAGAATTGTTTGTGAAGAAAAAGGATTTGGGAAAAAACTAATTACACTTTTTAAGGATATTTCGTTTATCCCTCCATATATTAAATTGCATCCAAAAGACGAATTGTAACCAGAAACAAATATTGTATTTGAACTGTCTTTTACACAAACAAGATGGCTTTCATGAGGTTGACCATCACGATATTCTATTAATCCATAAAATGAGCCGATACCAGCAATAATATATGCTGAATCATTGTAACAGTCGTTAAAATTCCATTTCTTCCTATACTTGCCTTTTATTAAAATTGAGTCTATAGATGAAACAATAGAATAATAATTAGTTGAATTTGATAATGCTATTATACCTTTTATTGTGTCCCCAATATCTAGATTATAATCATAAAGAAGATCCTCTGCCGATGAATTATATTTAATAAATACTTTGTTCGAATTGGTGTCATACCTTAAAGCTCCGATGTATTTAGACTTAGAAGATGACGGGGGATTATAATTAGGAATATTCCAAATTGTAACATAAACAGAATCGTATGATCTGTATATTTTTTTGTAGTCAAATGAATTAATTAAAGTGTCACCTGCAAAGTAATAAAAAAAATATTCATTTACATCATAAATAAATCCACTGGAAGAATCATTGTGTTTATAATCCACTCGCCATATTAAAGAATCAGAAAAGGGATAAGTTACTTTCTTTTGTCCAAGGGCAGCTGTAAAGGAAGATAATAAAAAAAAAGTAAGAATATAAAAAGCTTTCATAAGTTTATTTTATAGATTAAGGTAAGTTAATATTTTATTCAAATAAACATATAGCAATCCTATATAATTAATCGGGTAGCTTGATTTTATTCCCAAATTTAAAAACATTTTATATAGTTTGAAAAAGAATTTTTTTTTATGCTGCAAGGCTTAATCTTTCTTTGAATGAGTGAAAAATATAAAATGAAAATTTTTAAAAGATAATTGAATATTATTTGAATTAATCTTGGCAAAAGTTGAACGTGAAAAAGCAGGACTAAAGTCAAAAATCAGTGTTATTTTCATTAACAACGACCTTTAGGTCGTGGGGCATGTTTAGCGATGATTATGGCTTTAGCCAAAATGCAATATGAATTTTTTTAAGATTATATTATTGATAAATGTTTACATCTGGATATGATGTAATCAAATAAAATTTTAGAAAAGATTGTTAACGAATAAAAGTTTTTCAAAAAAATTACATCTAACTATTATAAATCGTTATTGAAAAATATACAAACACAATTTAGCATCATCTGTTTTAAATAAAACTGAGAATACATGAACATGAGAATTTATAGTAAGATTGTAATTTTATTTCTGTTGATATTATGTAAGTCAATGTCGGCGCAAAATACATTTAAGTGTGAAATTAAAGATAGCATAACTTATGAAAATATTCCCGGAGTATATGTAATGCTAAGCGGAACAACCAAAGGCGTAACCTCCGACACAAATGGTATTGCCGTGCTTAGCGGGATTCCCAATGGAATGCAAACATTAGAAATATCAATAGTTGGTTATGTGAAGAAAACATTGAACGTAAATTTCCCCGAAAAGGAAATCACTAGTGTTGTTCCTGTTGTTTTTCTTGTTCCTTCAAGTTTTGATATGGAAGCAATAACCGTTACAGCAACTCGAAATAATTCACGGCTTGATGATTTGCCTATAAAAGTTGAAGTACTCGGTCAGGATGAAATGGTTGAAGAAAGTGGTGTAAAGCCCGGAAGTATTGCCAGTATGCTTATGGATAATTCGGGGGTGCAGGTGCAGCAGATTTCGGCTGCTTCGGGAAATATTGAAATTAAAATGCTTGGTCTTGCCGGAAAATATACGCAAATGCTTCGCGACGGACATCCTTTGTACGAAGGATTTTCGGGAGGACTTGGTGTGCTCAGTATTCCGCCTCTTGATCTGAAACAGGTTGAAATAATCAAAGGCTCTGTTTCTACTTTGTATGGTGGTGGCGCAATTGGAGGTATTATTAACTTTGTTTCCAAAGAACCTACTGTTGAGCCGGAATTGCAGGTGTTGGTGAATGCTTCAACATTGAAAGAATATACTTCAAATATTTATTATTCGGCACGTACAAAAAAAATAGGCTATTCCATATTTTGTGGCGGAACATTGCAGAAGGCTGTAGATGTTGACAAAGACGGCTTTTCTGATGTGCCCGAATCGAAATATTATTTGTTGCATCCACGGGTGTTTTTCTATTTTAATAAAAACACTGTTCTTAAAACAGGTGTTTCTGTATTGTCTGAAAGGCGCATAGGTGGCGACATGCAGGCTGTTCTTCATACTCCTGATACGCTTCATCCGTATTATGAAAAAAATAACACCGACCGCCAGACACTAGATATCGACTTTGATCACACTACTCCTGCGAAAAATATTTTTTCTGTAAAAGCCACAATCAGTAACTGTTTAAAATCAATTGATATTACAGATGCATATTTTAAAGGAAATCAATATTCGGTTTATTCCGAGATGTCGTATTTGTTAAAAAGCAGGAATCACAATACTGTAATGGGATTAAATTTTATTAATGAAAGTTTTGTAAAAGCAGATTCGTTGAAAATAAAATTTGGAAACTTTAGCAACAATACTGAAGGCGTATTTATACAGGACGATTGGCTGCTCAACGAAAAGCTTACCATTGAAAGCGGTTTAAGGGTCGATTATCAGAAGGACTATAATCCTTTTGTACTTCCGCGTATCGCGATACTTTATAAGTTTACAAAAGAATTATCGTCGCGAATTAATGCCGGTACGGGTTACCTGGTGCCGAATATTTTTTCGGATGTGAATGTGGTGAATAATTTCAATAATGTCTTTCCTTTATCATCTTCTATAAACACTGAAAAATCGGAAGGTGTAAATGCCGAGCTGAATTATTTTAAAGCTTTTAAAAATGAATTAACACTTACATTGAATCAATCGGTGTATTACACAAAGGTTGAGAACCCGGTGGTTTTAGTAACCGATAGCAATAATTATATTTCGTATCAGACAGCACCCTATTATATTGATACTAAGGGAAGCGATACTTATGTGAGGTTAACGTATGAAGGAGTTGAATTGTATTTTGGCTATACAGCTATGAGTCCGTTGTCACATAAAAATTCAGTTTCAACTTCATTGCCATTAACACCAAAATCAAAGCTGTCATACATTATTGCATATGAAGTTGAAGATAAATGGCTGATGGGAGTGGAAAGCAGTTACCAGAGCTATCAGTATCTTGAAGATGGAAGTAAAGTTCAGGGTTATTGGTTTTATGCGGCAATGGTTCAAAGGCAAATTGGGAAATTCTATATTACGCTTAACTGTGAAAATGTTTTTGATTTCAGGCAAAATAAAATAGAACAAATAGTATTATCTCCATATAATAATCCTGTGTTTAAAACCTTGTGGGCTCCTATTGACGGAAGAGTTGTGAATTTGGCGTTAAGATTCAAAGTATAATTGTTTATCAAATAAGAAATTTCTATTACGAAAAATCCTGTTTAAAATGCTTTTTATAAAGAGCTTGAGGATAAAAAAATATAAATCTTTTATTTGATTTTATTGAAAAATCATTAGTTTTGAAAATCAAAATAAAAAATTAAAAATGAAAAAGCTTTTTTTATTAATTTTAATTTCTTTAATAATTTCATCATGTGAAAGCTATCATTTATTTAAAGTAAAAGTAAATGATGAATCTGTTGTTGATGTAAAATCTGTGCCTGCCGATTTAATTAATAATTTCAATAAGAAATATCCCGGTGCAAAAGTTGAAAAATGGTATAAGATAAAAGGCGAAAGGTATGTGGTACGTTATTCAATGGGTGGCCCTGCTACCTATGCCGTATATTCTGAAAAAGGAATCTTGGAAGATGATGAAGTTTATGATCAGGACTATGACGAATACGAAGAGTATGACGACTATTTAGATTGGGATTGGGGCGACAGGTATGATTGATTTTTTTGAAATCCTTTTTGCGATTTTTATAAATTAAAAAGTAAATACCAAAATCTTATTAAATCCCAAAACTATGAAAAAAAAATACATAATCTTTTTAGTATTTGCTCTTTTTGCAAATATTGCATTTGGTCAGAATGCAGCTACACCTAATGCCGGTTTTGAAAACTGGACAAGTGCTACAGGTTATAGTAATCCAAATAATTGGAGTACTTTAAATTCAACAACAGCAACTTATTTTATTTACACCTGTCTTAAGGCTACTGCTGCCGGTGAATATCATTCAGGGGCTTCTGCAATAAAATTGATAACTAAAAATGCTGTTATTACTACTGCACAAGGAATTGCAACTACCGGTAAAATTTATACCAACACCAGTACAATGACGGGTTCAATTACCGGCGGGCTTCCATATACCCTGCGTCCCGATAGTATTGTAGGTTGGTACAGATCATCGCCTGTAAGTAACGATACAGGGTTTGTTCAATTTTTATTATTTGGAAGCGCCAGGGATACGATAGGTAAAGCTCAGTTTTTTGTTCCTGCAACAGCAGTTTCCACGTTCAAGCGTTTTAGTAAAGCGATAACATATAGAAGTGCAAATACTCCTGATAGTTCACTTTGGATATTATCATCCAGCACAGGAGCTACGGGGCAGCAAGTCAACAGCACTCTCTGGATTGATGATCTCGACCTTGTATTCAATACCACTTCTGTTCCTGAAAATAACATTTATAATGATCAAATCAATCTGATATGGAACCCATCTGCTAATAATATTGCTGTTTCTAATAAAACACAGGAAAATGCAAATCTGAAAATATATGATATATTGGGACAAGAAATAGGTTCGTATGCGATTAATGATTTGGAAAACAATTTTGATGTTCCGAATATTAATAATGGAGTTTATCTTTATACAATTACAAATAATAAAGGTAATGTGCTGTTGAATTCAAAATTGTTTATTCAGCGATAATTTTGTAAACAATTAAAAAAGAGTTTGCTTACCTGTTTGAGCAAACTCTTTTTTAATTGTAAAAGAAAATATTTTGTGAGATGGATAATCAGTTTATTTATTTTGCAAAAAATATTTTTGTCCGATTAAATATTTAATATTATGTTTAGATGTACTGATTTCAGTACTTTAAAATGTATACCGCCACTAACGAGGCTATAGAAATACCGTAGGTGCGAAATAAAAATTAATCTGACAGCAATAATAAAAAATAAATAATAAAGTTTTTAGGGTAACCTTTTTACGGTATAGGGAATTAATACAATATAGAGTGTGAAAGCAATAAAGGACGAAGATATAATAACTGGTATAAGAAATAAAGAGCGCCATATATTGGAATACCTTTATAAATCATATTATTATGATATAAGGGGAAGGATAGTTAAAAAATTCCAGTTTAAAGAAGAAGAAGCGGAAGATTTATTTCAGGATGCGTTAATAATAATGTATAAAAAAATTATTGATAACGAATTGAATCTTACTTGCAGTTTTAAAACATATTTTTTTTCAGTCATAAACCTGATGCTTCAAAAAAGAATAAAATTACAAAACAGGAGAAAAGAAATTTTAGAATCTATTTTTGAAACTTCAGGTAATACTGATGCAGGCAAATTGAGTTCAGAGGAAATATTATTTGAACTGGAACCGATTTCAGAAATGAAAAGAAGTCTGTTCTGGAAGAAATTTAAAGAATTGCCGGCGGACTGTAAAAAAATATTAATTAATTTTTTTGATAATATTGCTTTACGCGAGATAGCAAGGATAATAGGACATAGCAGTGAGAATTACACAAAGAAGAGAAAGCATTTATGCCAGGAAGCATTAATAAAAAAGATAAAAAACGATAATCAATATAAAATCATAAGAAAGTATGAAGATAAAGAATAACATTGATGATATTGAAAAATATTTAAACAACGAACTTTCAGCGGGTGAACTTAATTCGTTTGAAGATGAATTAAGAAAAAATAAAAAATTAGCTGATGAAGTTAAATTGCGCATAGAAGTAAAAGATTTTCTGAAAAGCAAAGATGAAATTGAATACCGCTCATTATTAGATGAAATCAAAGAAGACATGATCGGTGATGAAAACATTGAGCAGGGGGCTAAGAAATCAAAAGTAATCCGTATGCATCCTTTCCGTTGGCAATATGCAGCTGCAGCTGTTTTGCTTTTGGGAATGATAACTGCTGCAATATTCTTTATGTTACGTCCGGCAGAAAATGAACGTTTGTATGCCCAGAACTTTACTCCCTATAATGCTTCCGATCTTGTACGCTCAGATGAACAGGCTGCACTTACACCGTTCCAGTCAGCGCTGAATGAATACAATTCAGGGAATTATGAAAAATCATGGAAATTATTCAAGGATATTTCTTCTTCAAATCAGGATAATGCCGAAGCTTTTTTTATAAGAGGAATCTCCGCAATGGAAATAAATAATTTTGATGATGCACTATCATCATTTATTGAAGTGGCAAATGATCAGAATTCACTGTATGCCGAGCATGCAGAATGGTATATGGCTTTATGCTATTTAAAGAAAGATGATAAGGAAAATGCACTGAAATATTTGAATAAGATTATAGCGGAAAAAAACATATACAGGAATAAAGCAACGGAAATTATTGAGAAACTGAGCGATTAATTAATCAGTGTGATTTTGCATACGATAAGGATAATGAAAATTTATCCATAACGAATATTTTAAAAAAGATAACGAATCCGATTAATAATAAAATTAATATACCTCTTCTGAAGTTTGCTAAATAATTTTTCTCTGATTTTTGTTCAACTTTTAAAGGTTCATGATTTCCAAAATTTATATAACCTGCCCAGTAGTATGGATTAGAATTTATATTATCGGAATTATTTAAGTAATCAAGTTTCGCAAGTCTCAGCGCTTCATCTTTCGCTTTGCCCTGCGCAAGGTAAGCATAGAAATTTTTGATCAGTTCGGAACTTGTCCGGTCGTTTATTTCCCAAAGTGTCATTACCAGGCTGGGACATCCGGCATACATAAATCAGCGTGCCAGGCAAAGCATGCCTTCGCCTTTAACTATTTTTCCTGTACCGGTATTACAGGCACTCAATACAGATAGCTGGGAATTTATTTGCATACCGAACAATTCGTAGGTGTTAAGCATTCCATTATTTCCTGATTCCTGTTCGAATGCAAGCTTTGAATACATAGGATTAACATCATCGATCTTTGTATGCATTGCTAAATGCAGAATACCATAATTTGAAGAATTATTTTTGAAGTTATTGATGGTAGCGTTATTGCCTTCAAATATTTGTCCTTTGAAAATCGAACTGATGCTGTTTACTTCTTCAACAGCGCCTTTCAGAGGAGTTAATGTTTTTGCATAGTTACGGGTTTCTCCATTTTCCTGTAACGAATTTTCATAAGTAGGAGCAAAGGCGAGCAATGAATTATTGGTTCCGCTTAACGCTTTGTTGGAATTGAAAAGCAGTGTGCCTGAAGCAGCATATGAAACCGATGATCTCTTTATCAGGTACGGTAAATTGTTGAATCCTTTGATATCATTGCCTGCATCGGCGTATAATAATGATTCAAAGGGTGTGTTGTAAAGTATTTCATCGGGAATGATTATCAGCTTTTTTTCTTTAAAAATATTTTCATAGGGTTTTAAAAGGATTTTATAAAGAGAGAATGCAGTAGTTGCATATTCCCTGCATGCGCTATTATCTTTTACTTTGGGGGTATTTATACATTGTACGTACTTATCGACTTTGTTGGTAAAAGAGCTGTCAACAGCCTGAATATTTATTTTTTTATTTTTCCCGGAAATGATAAATGATATAAGTTTATTATCCGTCAGTGTGTATTCAATAAACGCTTCATTGTTTTTTAGTTTATTTGTGATCGTATCAGCGCTTATTGCAGTGGTGTTGTATTTTAAATTGTAGTATTCGGGATAGGCTTTTTCAAGATAATGAATAAGGTTGTTGTTGTATGTGGTTAATTCCGCAATATTCAAATTTAAATAAGATATTTTTTTACTGTCGGTTTTAGCTAATTTATTTTCTTCGTATAGTAGTTGTTTGTATTGTTCAATTTGCAGTTGTAATTTTTTTTCAAGTTTCTGAAAAGCGACAGGAACTTTTCCGATAGTAAAAGCCTCATTATTCCTAATGGCAGCAAGCAATGTTGATGATTTGCTTTTTTCGGCATACATGAATGCCTGGTTAAAATATTTTTCCGAATCCGTTTGTGAAAATAATTGCGATGCTACTTCAATCGCGTTATCGAAAGTTTCGTTTTCGTTTTCAAGCATTATGGCTGAACTTTCAGAATTGTTGTAAAGGAATTTAAATTTATCAATTGCATCAATGGCAAGTTTGTATGAGTTAAGCGATGCCTGTAAAAGTTTAATGTTACCTGTGTCGGATTGATATTTTTTATAAAAAGCTTTTCCTTTTCCTTTTAATGTGATTAATAAATCAATATCGGCAGAAATATTTTTTGTAGAAATATCATTATAAATATTATTCTTGTCGGTGCCTTTAATTTGCGATGCAAGAGCAAGCTGGTAATTTTGCAGGGCTTTATCATAATCACATTTATTCATCCACAGGTTAGCGATATCATTGTATGCAGCAGTTGTATTGATATTGTAAAATCCGTATTTATTGATGCAAATATCCAAAGCTCTGGAATAACTTGAAAGAGCTTTTTCTAAATTATTATTATTAAGACAGAAAGTTCCATAATGCAATAGAACATTAGCAAGAACAGGCTCATTCGTGTTTTTATGCAGATAATTTATTATGGCATTATAAGTAGAATCTGATTTTTCGGTTTGTTCCGTTTTTTCAAAACATTTTGCTAAAAGTAAAAATGAATTAACATCTTTATCTTGTTTGTATTTTTGTTTAAGCAGGATACATTTCTGGTAATTCTGAATTGCTTCATTGGTCTTGTTTAGCCCTGAATATGCTGTTCCTAGGTAATAATAAAGGTATGGTAAGTATATTTTATTATATGAAGTGTCGGAATTAAAATAAGATAATGCATTATTTCCTTGGGTAATTGCATTATTATAATTATGTAACTTAAGGTAGATAATAGTTTTTTGATTGCAAGATAATCCATGAAAAACCTTGTTTACAGAAGGATTGTTTTTTAGAATTAAATCGACAGATTTTAAGTATTGGATAGCATCTGAATATTTGCCTAATTGTATGTTTAAGATTACAATATTAATAGTGTTTATAATTTTATCTTGTATATTTTTTTTAATTAGTAATGCAGATTTTTTATAACATTCCAATGATCTGTCATATTTGCCCAGCATCCATAAATTAGTGCCAATATAACTCCAGCATTTCGATATAATGGACGAATTGTCTTTTTTACATCGCGATGCAAAAAAGATGGATTTGGTAAAGTTTAAAATAGATTCATTATAATTGCCTTTCGCGTAATATCCCATTCCCAGGGCATAATATGGCAGCATCAATGATGTGTCAGCAATATTTATTTTTTTATGGATTGAAACGGACCGATTAGCATATTCTATTGATTTGTCAAAAAGTGATTTTTCATTGAACAAAAATGACTGAGCACAGTATAAGGAAGAAAATAGCACATCATCCGTTTTGAAATATTTTAAAGCTATGCTTTCTGCTTTTGCAAATATTTTTTCAGCAGCGTTTAGTTCTTTAAGGTTTTTTAGGCATTTGCCTTGATTAATGAGGCTTTGTGTGTATAGACGCCAGTTTTTATTTTGTGCATATAAAAGGGATGCATTTTTATACTTTTCGGCAGCCTTTTGAAACAAATCATCTTCAAATAATTTATTTGCTTGCGAATATTGAATTTCAGCTATAGTACTGTTTTGCCTGTTTTCTATATAATTATTGAAAATACCTGTGCCTGCTGGTAAGTAAAGGCTTGTGAATATAAAAATTAATGAAAATACAAGGAGTTTATTTAAACTCTTTTTCCTTTTTTCCAGGGGCATGTGCTTACTAAATAATAAGTATACGATAAGTGCATATATACATCAAAGATAGGAATTTTTAATAACATAAAATGTTAAATTATTCCCTTAATAATTAGCGATATAATGTTTTTATGTGAAATACTTAGAAAAATAGGGTAACCTTTTAATACCTCAAGGAATTAATACTATAGAAGACGGTCTTTAATTTTTTAATACTAACAATTAAAATTTAAAGCTATGAAAACAAAACATGAAAACCGGAAAAGGCAAAGCATTTTGATGCATTTTGCCAATGAAAAATTGGAAAGTTTTGAATTACTACGCTTAAAAGGAGGAGAGGATCCACCACCTGTTAATCCTCCCATATTGCCACCACCACCACCATTGAATAAAAATTAAATAATAATTATATAAAGGCGCTTATGGCGCCTTTATTATTTTGAGGAACATGCTCTAATACGGAGATATAAAATTATAATATTTTGCCTGTCAATCATAGTTTTGAGTAAGATAACTGTAATTGCCTGCGTGGTAACTATCGTTCCGACCCTCCAAACATAGTTTCCTGACTTTTTATTATCGTTAATGGCAAGTAAACTATAATTACTTACATGTTTTTTATTCAATGATATGAAATACGATAATTATAAATGAAGTTTTTATTATTCTTATTATCAGTGATATGTAATTTGTAAATAAAAATGTTTTAAAAATATGGGTAACCTTTTATTGACTCAAGGTATTAATACAATAGAAGGTCAAATTTATAAAACTGATTTATTAATATAAAATGTGAAATAAAAGAAGGAAGAGACAGATCATGATATTGCGGTTTGCTATAGAAAACTTAATAGTTTTTGAGTTGATATGTTTAAAGGGATGGGGTATATGTCTTTAATATTCCAGCTATACATAAACTATCAACATTATTAACTACAAAATAAAATATCACATAACAGGAAGTTGCAAACAGCACCTTCCTAAATAAAGTAATGAATGAGAGCCATAAAAAAAGTAGTACTTGTTGCAGATGAAAATTTTTTGTCAAGCTATTTAATTAGCAAATATATATGCAAAGCAGATCATAGTGTAATATGGACACAGAATGGTCTTGAAGCAGTAAAAATGTGTGAAATAAATCCGGAAATAGATTTGGTGATTATGAATGTTAGTTTGTCAGAATTAAGCGGTGTTGAAGCAGCCCATAGAATTAAGGAATTGAGGTGTGGGCTTCCTGTTGTTTTGCATTCTGCAAGCAATCGGATTTGCGATTTTGCTGCAAATATTGATTGTGATGATTTTATCAATAAACAGGTCGATAAGGAAATAATTATTGGAATTATAAATAAATATCTTAATACAAACGGAGACATAAAAAAAATTCTTCGTGTATTATCATAAAGATAAATGCTGCTATATAACGGTTGTTATATGTATGCTATGGGTTATGAATAATCATTTTAAAATTATATACTATCAAAAATCCTGAAATATTAATTATGGAAATTAGTGAAAATAAAAATAAAACAGATGTTTCTTCAGCATACAAATATATTGTGGAACAGTCTGCAAATATTACTCATTGCAAAGCAGATGGGAATTATACATGGATACACTTCATTAATCATGAACCTTTATATGTATCGAAAAGATTGAATGTTTTACTAAACCTTTTAAACATGACAAATTTTTTCCGTTGTCATAAATCATATCTTGTAAATATTAATCATATAAAAGAAATATATAATGATAGCAGTAATTTAATGTTATTACGCGATGGAAAAAAAATCAATGTGGCTTTCCGGAAGTTAAAAGAATTAAAATTTAAACTGGAAGGAAACTTCGTTACTGCTTCTAATTATATGTCCATGAATAATTAATTGTTTTTTAATTTTTGAATTTTGGGTTTTACGATATAACTGTTAAGAAAAAATAAATTTAAATTTTTTTAATCAATATGCATTTATGTAAGGATTCTGACATTGTAAATCCAACAACATAACAGTTATAGTAAAAGGTTATTCAATCATTAAAACAGCCCGGGATAAAATAATTGGGTAGTCATAGCTCACTTATTTCCCGGGCATTTTTTAACGAAACAAAATATAAATATATACAAATAGTAAAAAGTAAAATATGAAACTTCCTCATACTATTTTATCCGATGCCATCCAGTTTACTCTTACAAAAATGGAAGTTAAACACTGGCTAAAGGCAAGAAATGGGAATCCCCAACAAACCATTAACGAAATAAAATCATTTATAAAAGATTTTAGTGATGATGTTTGCATCCATGTTGTAATAAAATATAACCCGCTAAATAATTGGGAAGATGTTGATAAAATTATTGTTGAACTTAAATGGTCGCATTTAAGCGGCTTTACTGTTTCCGGTTTGACAACACCTGATGCTACGAAAAAGGAATTAAGACCGGATATTTATTTTAGTTAATTTTTTATATCCCCTAAAAAGGGGATAGTTGAATTTTAAAAATACCCTAAAAAGAGAATTGTTTTGAACTATTAAATGCAATTAATTTGTGTAGAATAATTTGTCGGAATAAATCTGAACATTCGGAAATATGGCTAATGATAAAAATCACCTATAGAAAATAAGACTACCAAATAATTTTTTTAATAATAAAAAATATAAAAGTATGAAAACAGCAATTAATTCATTATTCAACTCAATACAAAATGATCTTCAGCGAAATCTTGAGGCTGACAGAAATAACACTCTTACTGATTCGTCAATACCTACTTCATTAAAAGGAAGTGGAAGTATTCCTTTTAATTTTCACCTTAACGAAAAAGGAGAATATAATTACGCTATAGATAAATATGGCGCAGGAAAAACAGTTCATATCGTTGCTTCAATAAGTGAACCTGATGCAATCTATGATATTACCGTTAAATCAAGTGATGGCGGTGGCGGTCATTGGACAAATGTAAAAGTGGGTCAGAAATTAGAATGTAATATTAACACCAGTTTTTGGCATTCAACAAAAATAACTGTTTATATAAAAGCTTCTGTTACCAATAAAGATGGTAAAGGCAAAATAGATTACAGTTATTAATAATTGTAAAAAATCTTTAGGTGATTTTTATATTATTAAAATTAATACTATGACAGTTACGGATAATAAGAAGTCAAAAAAAATATTTATAACTATAGGTATTACATTTTTAATTTGCGGGATAGCATTGTTAATAACAAAATTGTTAAGTGGTAATTCTGAAGTATATGCTTCTGTAATGGGTGCAAAACTTACATTTACTGGCGAAATAGCAATTTTTGTTGGAGTGTTTTTTATTTTATTAAAATCAATAAAATTTATTCATGCAATAATTTCTTCAATTATAGTAATTGTTTCGGTTGGGTTATTAATGAATTATTATGATACTTCTTTTAAGGTAACTTCTTACCCAATAAAAATGGATAAAGAAAATTATAATTCAGAAGAGCAAACGGATAATGAATATCTAAGTCCAAAGGAAATGGTAAAAAAAGATAGCATTAATAAACAAGATAGTGCTAGTCAAAAATATTAAGTGTGAATTATTATTTTAATTGAGGATTTATAAAGAAAATATAAGCGGATGCCGAAAAGCTTGCCAAATAATAAGTTTGGCTGAAAAAGAGTAGGTGGAAATTAAACTTAACTTAATATGAAATATTTTGAACAAAAATTAGAATTTAAGGAACCACTTCAATTACAAAGTTCTGATTTAATAAAATCCTTTAGTGATAATTCGATACCTACATTGAAAAAATTACATGGAGATGCACAAGAAGCAGGAATTATAGTTCGTTTAGGAAATGAGCCTATCGTTAGAAATTTAGAAGAAGTGCTTACATTGTCAAATTCTGAAGTGCCTCCAGAGATCAAAGTGCTTTTTAATAAATGCAAAATATTTACTATTGTACATGCAATTGGAGCAATAAGAGTTGAAGGGAAAGCCCATGTAAATGAATTACAATATCATGCTGAAGTTATTACGTCAGATGGTAATTTTCAGACCATCGACTTATTACCAAATACTAGATTTAAAGAAGTGTTTAAAGCAAATATAAATTTCTCTGGTTCAATGTCTGCAAATGGAAATTTTGGTATAGAAATTCCAGATGTTTTAAAAAATAATTTATCTACAAAATATCTTTCGCTTGGAGGGGATATGAAAATTCAATTAGCATCTGAAGCAAGTTTTATAGGCAAATTTACTTATAGTGTTAAATTTCCTGTTGTTCAATCGATAGGAATAGCTTCGAATAAATGTAGTTGGGTGTTGAATCCGGATGAAGAACAAACACCGTTGTTAGGAGATCAGCTATTAGTGCAAACAATTGCTGTACCTAAAGAAGCTAATTCTATAAAGTACAATATCTATGGAGTTTTGAAAGTTGATAGAGGTTTGTGGTGGAAACAACAAACAAAAAATACTGATGTTTATTCAGTAGATGTTAGTTTGAATTAAAGAAAATAAATGATTTAATAAATTAAAATCATGAGTACTTATTATCGTTACGATGCACATTGCCATATCTTCACATTGAAGTATGCATTAAAAGAAGTTAAAAGTTTGTTACATGATATTTTGTTTTTTAAATATCCCTGGCATGAACCGCAAACAAAAGCAATGTATTCATCATCCAAAGGAAAATTATCTGAGCTGAAAGAATTTCTTCGTCAGTTATATGAATTGATTCATGCTGCCGGGAGCACAGAAGAAGAAAACCTTGACTTTCTTCAAAAGGAGGCAGCCAAAGCATTCCCATCAGAAAATATTCGTATCACTCCTCTTATGATGGATATTTTTTACATGTTCGCTTATCCGCTTGATAAAGACCAGGATTTGCAATCTTTAAAAAGTTTAAAAGCAATTCCAGTTGATGAAAAAATATTTAAGGATAGTTGGAATGAAATACTTGACGACTTTAGTGATTACCTGCTGAAAAAGAAAAAAATGCTGAAAGCAACACGAGGTGCAAATACTCAAATTACTAAAACAATACAGCTAATTGAAGAAGAACGGGATGTTAAAGATTTTATTGAAAATAAAAGCAGGAAATTAAAATTATCAACTTCAGATGGTTTTTATGAAACAAGCGGATTTTGTTTTCACCTGGATAATTTGATGGAACTGGTAAAAAAACGTAAGAACGAGTTGTATCCTTTTATAGCTATCGATCCGCGTCGCCCGGGAATGATAGACGCATTGCTGAGTGGTAGTTTTTTTAGTGGTGAAGCAAAATTTTATGGAGTTAAACTTTATCCGCGTATGGGTTACCATCCTGAATGCAAGCCAATGGACAGCGTTTACAAATATTGCAGCGATAATAATCTACCCATTACATTTCATTGCGGAAAAAGTGGTTTCCCTCCAAGCACCGAATGGAAATATGCGGAGTTTGGAAATCCTATAAACTTTGAACCCGTTGTGAAAAAATATCCAAAACTAAAAATTGATTTTGCTCATCTTGGAAGCTGTTCTGAAAGGCATGAATGGGCAGATACTATTATCCGGTTGATGAATGAAAATGAAAATGTGTATTCCGATTTGTCGTGTTACACAAATACTGAAGAATTAATGACTGTGAAAAAAATATGGGACGAAAATAAAAAGTTCAGAACCCGCCTGATGTTTGGTACCGATTTCGATGTGATGTATTTTACTGATAAGGTAAATATGCATTTGTATTATAATAATTTTAAAATGATTTTTAATACTGATGAATTAAAAATATTAATGCACGATAATCCTGTAAATTATATGGGCATAAGCGATAATTATACCGATACGTAACAACTTTGCAAAAATAATCTTTCAACAAGCTTTACTATCGGCATAACTCGTTCTAATAATTTTTTCAAAATGAATAAGAACGAGTATAAATAAATATGTTTTATGAATTTAAAAAAATATAATTATGGCACGAATAAAAATTGACTATATTATTGACTATCTAAATAAGGATATTCGAAAAGCATTGGAAGAAACATTAAAACAGTATTTCCCTAACGAAAGCTTTGATAACAGGGCGTTATTTCATACGTTTAAAAGAAATGTTGCAAAAAAATGCAGCTCATGGGAAGAAGTACCGGACCATTTGATAGTATTGGAAAAAGAAAAAGAATTTGAATTCTGACTTTTATAAATATTTTTGTAGCTGATAATGATATATGAAGTGTTAAGTTAATTTCGAAATGGCGGTCATCCTGAGTTCATCGAAGGATGACCGTCATACAGAATGTTCACATTTCGATAAACTCAATATGACATTCTGTGATATATAATACTTAACTGAAAAGTAGTATTCTTAACGAAGTGGTTTAATAATATAAGATATGTTTTTGCAATTTGAAAGAATGAAAATTAACAATATTAAAAGACTAATTGTAACGAACATATTATTGAAAGTATTTTCGCTGCAATTTTCAGCAGTCTTAATAGTTTTGTTTTCTATACTTTGGCTATCTTCCTGTACAAGCCCTTCAGCAAATAATAAAGAACAAATAAATTCAAGTAATAATAGCAATAAAACAAATGCCCCAATTGATTCTCTTAAAAATATTAGTTCAGCATACATAAAAGATGTTGAGATTCCGGAAACGCAACCCGGAGAAGTTGTAATATCGCATACAGCCTATACATTATCATACAATTCAAAATTTAAACAGTCGAACTGGGTTGCATATGAGCTTACTGGTAAAGAAACAAATTCATTGTATGAAAGAGCAAATGAATTTACTGCTGATCCGAATATATCAACGGGTACAGCCAGCGATAAGGACTATAAATCTTCTGGTTATGATAAAGGGCATCTGGCGCCGGCAGCTGATATGGGGTGGTCGTCTGTAACAATGAAAGAATCATTTTTTTATAGTAATGTAAGTCCTCAGCTACCCGGCTTCAATCGTGGCATTTGGAAAGAGTTGGAAGAATTGGTGCGGACATGGGCAATTGAGAATGATACGGTTTATGTAGTTACAGGGCCTGTATTAACAAAAGACCTGCCTACAATAGGAATAGATAATGTTTCAGTACCAAAATATTTTTATAAAGTTGTTCTTGACTATTCCAATCCTGAAATTAAAGGAATAGGTTTTATTTTTCCCAATGCAAGTTCTGATAAACCATTGCAAAATTTTGCCGTAAGTATTGATAGTGTTGAAATATTTACCGGAATAAATTTTTTTCCTTTGCTTCCCGATGCGCAGGAAAATACAATTGAGAAGAATTTATGTATTACATGCTGGTCGTGGGGGAATTCAAAGAATACAAAGAAAATCAAAGTAGTGAAAAAATAATTTTATTCCATTCACGTCCCATTCCCTTATCAAAGGGGAAGGGCGTAGGATAGTGCGAGAGGGAAGGAGTAAAATATTAAAACTAAAACTGCAATTGTAAAACGTTTTTTGGAAAAGGTTGTGGAATAAAAATAATCAGATATATAATATTTAATTAAAAAATAAATTTCTTAAACTTAAATACAAAAACCTATGCCACACAAAATCTCTCGTTTCGGATGGTTGCCCGATTTACCGGATCATCGCGATTTAGTTTATTCAGCACCTAAACCAATTAAAGCAAAACTTCCTAAAAAAGTAGATTTGCGAAAATCCTGTCCCGGTATTTATGACCAGGGCGAATTGGGTAGTTGTACTGCTAACGCCATTAGCGCTGCATTTGAATTTAATTTAATGAAACAAAAAGCTAAAAGTATTTTTACTCCATCGCGCTTATTCATTTATTACAACGAACGTGTAATGGAACAAACTATTAGCGAAGATAGCGGTGCAATGATACGTGACGGGATAAAATCAATAAATAAAAAAGGTGTATGTCCTGAAAAAATGTGGCCTTACATTATTTCGAAATTTACCAAAAAACCTGATGCAAAATGTTATACTGAAGCGCTGAAACATCAGTCATTGCTGTATCAGCGTGTAACGCGCAAACTTGAGCAAATGCAGAGTTGTCTTGCCGAAGGTTATCCTTTTGTGTTTGGTTTTACCGTTTATGATGCTTTTGAAAGCAGCGCTGTTGCAAAAAGCGGCAAGCTTGATTTACCAAAACCTTCCGAAGGTGAATGTGGTGGACATGCGGTACTTGCTGTAGGGTATGACGATACTACAAAACGTTTTATAGTTCGCAACAGCTGGGGAAATAAATGGGGACAAAAAGGATATTTCACTATGCCATACGATTACCTGCTAAACGAAAACTTAGCCGATGACTTTTGGAGTGTGAGATTAGTAGAGAATGAATAATCTATTTTATCTGTATTCAAATTACTGTTGTGTGATTGTAATCTGGCGTCAATATTGGAAGTGAACCCAACATAAGTTTTATTGAATGGCTTAGAATATAAAATGTAAACAGTATATTTTATATATAAAAAAAGCAGGCTTGGGTATCCTGCTTTTTTAGTAGTAGCGAGGACGAGAGTTGAACTCGTGACCTCCGGGTTATGAATCCGACGCTCTAACCATCTGAGCTACCTCGCCATTATTTCAAATAGGGAGTGCAAAATTAAAAAAATATTCAAAGAACAAAAATATTTATCATAGAAATAAAATATAAAAGTACTTTTTATTTTTTTGTAAAATAATTTCAGATTGATAAAATGATTTAATTTGCATTCCATTCAAACTAAACACAAATAATATGAAAAAAGATTTTTTAATTATTTGGGGAGTTGCTCATTCGCCTAATGTTGCAGGAAAGCAAAGCCCCGATGGCCGCCATCATGAACCTGTATGGTCATTAAAACAATGCAAACTTCTTGATGAACAATGCAGGAAAGAGGGAATAAATTCGGCTGTTGTTCAACCTAAAAGCGATAGCCTTGCCGGTCGTGTTGCTTTTGTTCGCGAATGCGAAGCGCTGGCATCGAAATATAAAACAACTATTGTTATTCCTTTGCATAACAATGCTGCCGGTAATGGACTTTGGATGAATGCCCATGGCTGGTGCTTATATACATCGCCGGGCTACACCAGGTCGGATGTTTATGCAAAAGATTTATTCGAAAGGTTCAAAGCAAAATTACCTGAGCTTCCTGTTCGTTATAACTCGCTGAAAGAGCCCGATTTTGAAGCTGCATTTACTACATTGATGGGTTGGAATTATTATGCTGTTCTTATTGAATGGCTGTTTCAGGATAATAAAGAAGATTTGGCATTAATTGAAAACGAAAGTATTTGCGATCGCATGCGTGAAGTGCTTATTGATTTTGCCAAAGCGCAGGCTGAAGCATAAAATATTATTTATGATTTTTAAGTGAAGGCAGTTTTTGTAACTGCCTTTTTTTATCGATGTATATTTTCTTTTAGTCTTATTTGTTATACATAAGTATGGGCTTTTGTTTCTGATGTGGTTAAAAATACTACCTTTGCAAATTCTTTTAAGAAGGGATGTTATATGAGTGAAACGTTGGAAATACGGAATATTGCGATAATTGCGCACGTTGACCATGGGAAAACAACATTGGTTGACAGGATACTGCATCAGGTAAAATTATTCAGAGAGAACCAGGAAACACGTGATCTGATTCTTGATTCAAATGACCTGGAACGGGAAAGAGGAATTACTATTCTTGCAAAGAATGTATCGGTACGATATAAAGGAGTAAAAATAAATATTATTGATACTCCGGGGCACTCCGATTTTGGAGGCGAAGTAGAGAGGGTGATTAACATGTCTGATGGAGTAATATTACTGGTTGATGCTTTTGAAGGCCCAATGCCGCAAACCCGCTTTGTACTTGGTAAAGCTCTTGAGCTGGGATTAAAACCTATTGTTGTGGTTAATAAAGTTGACAAGCCGAATTGTTCTCCTGATGAAGTACAGGAAGCCGTTTTTGATCTAATGCTTAGCCTCGATGCAACTGATGAACAGCTTAATTTTCCTACAGTATTCGGTTCTTCAAAACAAGGCTGGATGTCGGCAGATTGGAAAACCCCATCAAAAGATATAAGCTATTTACTTGACACCATTGTTGAATATTTCAAACCACCGGTAAAAAAACCGGGAACTTTGCAGATGCAAATTACTTCACTGGATTATTCATCTTATGTGGGACGTATTGCTGTTGGCCGGATTTCAAGAGGTTCAATTAAAATGGGACAGCAGGTTTCGATAGTTAAGAACGATGGATCTATCGTAAAATCTCAAATCAAAGAGTTGTATCTTTTTGAAGGATTAGGAAAAGAAAAAATAAAATATGAAGTAGGCGCCGGTGAAATATGTGCAGTTCTGTGTTCCGAAGATTTTGATATTGGTGATACCATAGCTGATTTTGAAAATCCGGAAGGTATGCCTCCCATTCATGTTGACGAGCCAACAATGAGCATGATTTTTACAATTAACAATTCTCCTTTTGCGGGAAAAGAAGGGACTTTTGTTACATCACGCCATATACGCGAAAGATTATATAAAGAAACAGAAAAGAATTTAGCTTTGAAAGTTGAAGATACCGATTCGCCTGATAGGTTGGTTGTTCGTGGACGCGGTATTTTACATCTTTCAATTCTTGTTGAGACCATGCGCCGCGAGGGATACGAATTCCAACTGGGACAACCCCAGGTGATTGAAAAAATTATTGATGGTGTAAAATGTGAACCTGTTGAATCGCTTACTGTTCACGTGCTTGAGGCGTTCTCCGGAAAAGTTATTGAAATTGTATCCAGAAGAAAAGGGGATATTATCAGTATAAAAAAACATAACGACCGCATAGCTCTGAAATTCCATATTCCTGCAAGAGGGCTGATCGGATTAACAAATAGCATACTTACCGCTACCGAAGGTGAAGCAGTAATTGCTCATCGCTTTAAAGGTTATGAACCATGGAAAGGGGATATTGCCAGTCGTACCAATGGCTCTCTGATTGCTATGGAAATGGGAACAGCTATAGCGTATTCCATAAATAAATTACAGGACAGGGGAAAGTTTTTTATTGAACCTAATGATGAAGTTTATGCAGGGCAGATAGTGGGCGAGAGTTCGAGGAGCGGTGATATTGTGATAAACCTGATCAAGACAAAAAAACTTTCTAACATGCGTGCTTCCGGTTCGGATGAAAAAACTTTTATAATTCCTGCGGTAAAGTTTTCTCTTGAAGAAGCAATGGAATATATTAAAGTTGACGAATATGTTGAAGTTACTCCAAAATCTATTCGCATGAGAAAAATTATACTTGATGAAATAGAACGGAAACGTAAAAGAAACGCGGAAAGTCAGGATTAAACAATTGATTTTTTCTTATCTCTTTTTAACGACCATAGCATTACTATGATTGCTGCTGATAACAATGCGGCTCCAATTAAAAATGTAGCTGCAAATCCAAAAAGATTATAAAACAATATTCCGAGTATTGGTGCAAACAATGCCCTTTCGCCTGTAAGGGTAAGATGAATGGCCTGGTATGCATCCGCATCTTCATTTTTGCAAAAATATGCTGAGCCAATACTCCATAGAAGTCCCATGGTTGCAGCAAAAAGTCCTTGCCCAACCATATAAAAGATCAGGAAATAATATAATTTAATATCGGCAATCCAGGTATAGTAAGGGAAATATTCAGTGAACACGAGAAAAATCAGATACATCATTATCGAAAAAAATGTAATAGCTGCAAAACGGCGTGGGTCAATTTTCCCAATAAGCCTGCCAAATAAGGGAAGCAGGATGATGGCGAGAATATTATACCCGTTTTTGTAAAATGCAACACTGGTATAATTCAGTTCTAATTGGTTTGAAAAAAATAATGTGATTACACTTACCGTACTCATGAATGCAAAACCATACAACATGAATCCTATTTCAAAATGCTGGTATGGCTTGTTTTCTTTTAGTATTTTAAATATTCCTTTTACCGATTCTTTAACTGCTTCTGAAAATTTTTGATTTTGATTTGTTGCCGGTTGTTTTTGAAAACGTATGCGTGTTAAAAGGTAAACTGAATAAATGCCCAGTATAGCTGTAATTGGTAATACATACCGAAAAGAGTAATAATCATAATCGAGCAGGTAGCCATAAAGGAATGTAACTATCATCATGATGATCTTATTCCATATGGTAGCACGACTGTATAATCTTCCAAAGTGGATATGTTTATAATTGTTCTTTAATAACTGGTTAATGGAAGGATATATGATAGGATTGGCGAAATAATAAAAAAGAAAAATGATCAAAAATAAATAATGATATTCCGGTCTTGCTAAATAAACATCAGGGTTTGCAGGGAAAAAGAAAAGCAGCGCTAAAGGCAGACGTGTAACAATAGCAACTATACGAAGCATTTTTCTTTTGTTTTCAACACGTTTAAGGATTTCGTGAAAAAAAACCGCAAATATCAGCAATACGGTTGTGAGCTGAAACAATATACTTAACTGGTAATTGCTTC
The DNA here is from genome assembly GCA_035353855.1 of Bacteroidales bacterium. NCBI lineage: Bacteria > Pseudomonadati > Bacteroidota > Bacteroidia > Bacteroidales > Bacteroidales bacterium. Next base: position 45,448 of record DAOQAK010000014.1, read on the forward strand.
CTTTTATGCTGCGCACAAAAATAAATTCATTTAACGCAAGCACTCCAAGTATTATCCCTTCTATTATGGAATACCATAAATGAAGCCGGTATGTACGTCTTTCAGTAAAATTAAGCTGTTGATTGAATTCAGATGCCATAAGTTTCGGGCATCAAAGATAGGATGATAAAACCAAAATGAAGTAAAAAATTTTTAACAAAATTCCCGAAAGGGTTGAATTTTATTGATAATCTATTTTTTAATAACAAGGTTTTTGATGATTTTTTCTTTTACTTCATCGCTGTATAAGGCTTGACGTAAAAGGTTGCGGAAGGATGTATTGTTATTCGCTTTGTGAATAATAAAATCAATAAGCTTGGGAAATTTTAAAATTTTCTGGGTGGATTTGCTGATGCGCAACTCGTTCCACATTCTCCGGTAAATTTCTTTATCATAATTTTTGTTGAATGCTGACGAAAAATTATTTTCTGTAAAACATTTCAAAATATGTTCGGCTGCAATTCGTCCGCTACGTAAGGCATTGCCAACACCTTCGCCGGTAAACGGGTCAATCAGTCCGGCTGCATCGCCTGTAAGTAAAATACGTTCACCAGAGATATTTTTTTTATCCATAGCCATTGGGATAGGCCATGCTTCTATTTTATCTTCTAATCGTGCATTCCTGAAACGTGGCGAAACATTCGGATGTTCATGAATTATATCGAGCATGATTTTTTTTAAACTCTGTTTCGATTTCAATATATCGCTGTACATTAAGCCTAATCCAACATTCGCGCATTTATTTTGCATAGGGAATATCCATAAATAACAGGGAAGAATATTTTTATAAAAATGCAACTCAAGATGACCATCGTGGTGCATGCCTTCTACATTTCCGTAATAAGCCCTTATTCCAACACACAAATGTTTCTTACTTTTATGGTGTTCTGTAACAAAATGGGAAACAACTGAATTTGCACCATCGGCACCGACAAGAATTTTTGATTTGAATATTCCTGAACTTGTTGATATGGTTATGTTTTCAGGCTCTTGCTTTACCGATTCAACTTTGCAATTATTAAAATATTTTATAGATGGTGTTTCATGAATACAATCATTAAGCAACTTATCAAAAACCTGTCGCTTTACTACATATACAATAGAATTGTTATGGATGGTTTCAAATTCAAGCTGTTCGCCCGAAGGCCCGATTATCCTTACTCCTTTTGATGGTGATTTTTCTTTTAGGGCTTCAAATTTTTCTGAAAGTATTTTTGAAATTAAAGGCAATTGTTTGCTAACATCAATGCTTAACGCATCGCCGCAGATTTTTTTTCTCGGGAAGGTCGATTTATCAAGCAAAGCCACATTTAGCCCTGATTCGGCAAGGCATAATGCACATGCACTTCCCGCAGGACCTGCGCCTGCAATGATTACATCAAATATTTTTTCTGAATTCAAATTCTATTAAATGGAGTTTTGCTTTGTCAAAAATAATTAATATATATGAATGATATTTTAAAAAATTAAAAACGAATCTTTCTTTGTGAACCTTTGTGCTTTATTTCTTTGAGTTCTTCGTGGTAAAATAATTTAAAATGAAATCATTAAAATGCTTCATGAATTTCTAATAAAAATGATTCATATTAACCATTCAAACATGATAATGATTTTCAAAAATCCACTATCTTTGCCCTTTAGGAAAAATATAAGAAAATGTTTGAAAGTATAAGCGAAAAATTTGACAAAGCCTTTAAATTATTAAAAGGACAGGGAAGAATAACCGAGATCAATGTTGCCGAAACATTGAAAGATGTGCGTAAAGCATTACTCGATGCCGACGTGAATTATAAAATTGCCAAAACCTTTACCGAGCAGGTTAAAGAAAAAGCTTTAGGACAAAATGTGCTTACATCGGTTTCGCCTGCACAGTTGATGGTTAAAATCACTCACGACGAGCTGGCTTCGCTTATGGGCGGTCAGATGACGGAAGTTAACCTGAAAGGTAGTCCTGCAATTATTTTAATTGCCGGATTGCAAGGTTCGGGTAAAACAACTTTCTCGGCAAAGCTTGCCAGTTATGTGAAATCAAAGAAAGGAAGAAATCCTTTGCTGGTTGCATGCGACGTGTATCGTCCGGCTGCTATCGACCAGTTGAAAGTTCTTGGTGAACAGATAGAGGTAAAAGTATATACCGAAGAAGGCAGTAAAGACCCTGTTTCTATTGCTAAAAAATCAATAGCGCATGCACGCGAAATGGGCTATAATCCTGTAATCATCGATACAGCTGGTCGTCTGGCGATTGATGAAGAAATGATGGACGAAATTGCCAATATTAAAAAAGCAATTAATCCCCAGGAAACATTATTCGTTGTCGATTCAATGACCGGTCAGGATGCAGTGAATACAGCCAAAGCATTTAACGACCGCCTGAATTTTGAAGGCGTTGTTCTTACAAAACTCGACGGCGATACACGTGGTGGTGCTGCATTATCAATAAAATCGGTTGTTGACAAACCAATTAAATTTGTTGGTATTGGCGAAAAGCTTGATGCTATTGATGTGTTCTATCCTGAACGTATGGCCGATCGTATTCTTGGGATGGGCGATATTGTTACTCTTGTTGAAAAAGCCCAGGAACAGTTCAATGTAGAAGAAGCACAAAAACTGCAACGCAAGATACAAAAGAACCAGTTTAATTTTGATGATTTTCTTTCGCAGCTTCAGCAGATAAAAAAAATGGGAAATATGAAAGACCTTATCGGGATGATTCCCGGTATGGGCAAGGCAATGAAAGATGTGGATATTGACGATAACGCTTTTAAAAGCATTGAAGCCATTATTTATTCAATGACAAAAAAGGAACGCGAAACGCCGGAAATACTTAATGGTAGTCGCCGTAAACGAATTGCCGAAGGTAGCGGAACCGATATTGCCGAAGTAAATAAGTTGATAAAACAATTTGAAGATACACGCAAACTGATGAAAATGATGAGCGGCGGCAATAAAAGCAAAATGATGCAGATGATGCGGAATGCTAAGAGGTAAGTGAATTCAGAATGCTGAAGTGAGAATACAGAATTTTATTTTGTATGAATTTTTTTAAAAAATGTCAAAGCAATATTTACAGTTAATACCTGACGAAATAATAAGTAGTAAAATATATCTGCTCCGAAACAAAAAAGTAATGTTAGATAAAGATTTGGCAGTGCTTTACGGAGTAACAACAGGAAACTTGAATAAAGCGGTAAAAAGAAATATAATGCGTTTCCCGGATGATTTTATGTTTCAATTAACCCAACATGAATTCGAGAACTTGAAATTCCAAATTGGAATATCAAGTTGGGGAGGGACAAGAAGTTTGCCGTATGCTTTTACAGAACAGGGTGTAGCTATGCTTTCAGGAGTTTTAAATAGTGAAAAAGCCATACAGGTAAATATTCAGATCATGCGTATTTTTACAAAGATACGTGAGATGCTGGTTGAGAATTTAAATATTCGACTTGAAGTTGAGGCTATAAAAAAGAAACTATCGAATCATGATAAAAATATTGAATTAGTTTTTAGTTATCTCGATGAGCTTATTGAGAAACACGAGAAACCAAAACCAAGACAACAAATTGGTTTTAAGAAAGAATAAATATTAAAAGAGAAAAGTAATTTAGAAGTTAGAATTGAGAATGCAGAATTTTAAAATGATTAATGTTGAATGATAAATGTTTAATATGAACAAAGAGATTATTGAAATTATGAAAAGGTCAATAGTTCGTTAAGTTTTGAGATTTTTCATTCTTCGAAATGACAAAATGCAGTATTATTTTGTCATTTCGAGCAATAGCGAGAAATCTGTAATTATCTGCATTTTGTAAAAACTTAACGAACTATTAAAAAGGTAATGGTTAACAGTAAACAAAATTTATTTCACAACAAATGACCATTAATGACTATTAATAACAACATAAAAACAACAAACATTTTTTTAATATGGAATTAATTGACGGAAAAAAAATAGCAGAAGATATTAGAACCGAAATTGCAAATGAAGTTAGAAAGATGCTTGATAAGGGAATAAAAGCTCCTCATCTTGCAGCCGTTCTTGTCGGCGATGACCCTGCAAGTCATACTTACGTTGCAAATAAAGAGAAAGCCTGTAAGGAAGTTGGATTCATGTCGTCGGTATATAAATATCCTGCAACAATGTCGGAGAAAGATTTATTGGATGTGGTTGAATTTTTAAATAATGATGATGAGATTGATGGATTCATTGTTCAGGTGCCACTTCCCAAACATATCAATCCTGAAAAAGTTATACGTGCTATAAAACCAGAAAAAGATGTTGACGGATTTCATCCTGTGAATATTGGTAACATGGTTTTAAATCTTCCGGGGCACATTCCTGCTACACCTTATGGGATTATGCAGTTAATTAAACGCGCAGGAATTGAAACCGAAGGTAAACATTGCGTGGTTGTTGGTCGTAGTAATAATGTAGGAACACCTGTTAGTATTTTACTTTCAAGGAATAATAATGAAGCAAACTGTACAGTAACATTGTGCCATAGTAAAACAAAGAATATAAAAGAGATTTGTGCTGGTGCTGATATACTTATTGCTGCTATTGGTAAAATGGAATTTATAAAAGCCGATATGGTTAAAGATGGCGCAGTAGTTATTGATGTTGGGATACACAGGGTTGAATCTTCGGAAACAAAATCAGGATTCCGTTTAAAAGGTGATGTGGCATTTAATGAAGTTTCAAAAAAATGCAGCAGAATTACTCCGGTGCCCGGTGGAGTAGGCCCAATGACAATTGTAGGATTGTTAATGAACACGTTAAGAGCTGCAAAAAAAGAAGTGTATATTTAAATATTTCTTTCCGATATTCTTTTATTTATTTAAGGGAGCTTGTTTATTGATGACTGAAAAAAATGAAATGGATTTATTAAATGAAGGAAGAATGCTTCCGGTGATGGAAGAATTTTATTCGCTGCAGGGCGAAGGGTATCATACAGGAAAAGCTGCTTATTTTATAAGAATTGGTGGATGTGATGTAGGTTGCAGTTGGTGCGATGTAAAAGAATCGTGGAATGCCGAACTCCATCCATTGGTTGATGTAACTCAGGTAGTGAAAAATGCTTTGACCTGTAAAGCTGATGCAGCTGTAATTACAGGAGGCGAGCCAATGAATTATAACCTTGATTTTTTTTGTAATGAATTGAAAAAAAATAATATTCAAACATTTCTTGAAACCAGTGGAACACAGCCTTTGAGCGGTAACTGGGACTGGATATGTTTTTCGCCTAAAAGAAATTCTGTGATTATTCCCGGGTATTATAATAAAGCGGATGAACTTAAAGTTATTATTGAAGATGAAACTGATTTTATCTGGGCAGAAGAAAATGCTGTAAAAATGAAAAATAAATCACATCTTTTTTTGCAACCTGAATGGCGTAACAGGAAAGAAATGATAAATAAAATTGTCAATTATATTCTTGTAAACCCAAAATGGTGTATTTCGCTTCAGTCACATAAATATATGAATATTCCATAATAAAATCTTCTTCTGATGAAACACAGTTTTATAATATATATCTTTCTTGTTACACTAATAGTGTCATGTAAAGCGCAGAACACATCTTATAAGTACACCACCAAATCCGACAAAGCTATTAAGGCATACGAAAAAGCAGCAAAATATTATGATACCTACGATAATGACAATGCGTTAAAATCGCTTGATGAAGCTGTAAAAGCAGATGCTAAGTTTATTGAAGCATACATGATGATGGGCGATTTGTATTCCGATAAAAAAGAATATGAAAAAGCAACAGCTTCTTATAAAAAGGCTATAGATATCGACTCTGCTTTTTTCCCGAATAACTTTATGAATGCGGGTTTTAATGCATATTTAGGCGGTCAGTATGTTGATGCAAAAAAATATCTTCAGAGTTTTATTAATTCAAAAAAAGGTAATGTTATAAATGTGAAGCGTGCAGAATATGCTATTAAGTCATGTAATTTTGCAATAGATGCTTATAATAATCCTGTTCCTTTTAAGCCGGTAAATATGGGCGATAGCATCAATACCGAATTGAGCGAGTACCTTCCTTCTCTTACTGCCGATGAAAAAACGCTGGTTATAACCCGTAAGATACCTAAAGAAAATTATTCCATGGAAATGGGAAACAAAGAACAGGAAGATTTTTATATCAGTTACAGAACCGATAGTATTTGGCATAAAGCTTTTGATATGGGTATACCTATAAATACCTTAGGGAATGAAGGTGCACAGTGCATTGCTCCTGATGGAAAGAGCATGTATTTTACTTCTTGCAATAAGCCCGATGGATATGGCAGTTGCGATTTATATGTCTCGTTAAAAAATGGCGACAGATGGGGTGTCCCCAAAAATATGGGTATTGTTGTAAATTCCGAAAGATGGGATTCACAACCTTCTATTTCTTCTGATGGTAAAAATCTTTATTTTACAAGCGCCCGTGCCGGGGGAAAAGATATGGATATTTGGATGACTACAAAAAGCGAAAGTGGAGTCTGGGGAAAACCTGTAAGGCTTAGCGATTCAATAAATACCAATGGAGGAGAAATGGCACCGTTCATCCACCCCGATAATAAAACCTTATATTTTTCTTCCAATGGTCATATGGGATTAGGTGGATATGATATTTTTTATTCAAGGAAAGATACTGCCGGCAACTGGACAAAGCCTGTAAATATTGGATATCCTATAAACACGAGCGCTGATGAAAGCTACCTGATTGTAAATTCAAAAGGCGATAAAGCATATTTTGCTTCCGATACAAAAGGTGGTAAAGGGGGGTTCGATATTTATTATTTTGAATTATATAAAGCTGCAAGACCGAGCGCTGTTACATATATGAAAGGTTCTGTGTATAACAGCCTTTCGAAAGATAAGCTGAAAGCTAAGTTTGAACTGATCGATTTGAAAACAGGAAAGACCGTTATTGAATCATTTTCTGATTCTGTAAAAGGTGAATTTTTAGTTTGTTTACCTTCGGAAAACGACTATGCGCTTAATGTTTCAAAAGATGGTTATTTATTTTATTCTGAAAATTTTAATTTAACAGGCGATCATTCTAAACTGGATCCTTACCTGAAAGATATACCGTTACAGCCTATCAAAAAAGGAGAAACGGTTGTTCTGAAAAATATTTTCTTTGATACGGATAAATTTGATTTAAAGTCGGAATCAACTGCTGAGCTTGAAAAACTTTTTGGTCTTTTAAATAAAAACCCGAAAATGAAAATTGAGATCTGCGGACACACCGATAATATTGGTGATGATAAATACAATCAAACCCTTTCCGAAAACCGTGCAAAAGCCGTTTATGAATACCTGGTTACACATGGTATTGCCAAAGAAAGATTAACATATAAAGGTTATGGGGAAACGGTTCCTATTGATACAAATAATACAGAAGAAGGTCGTGCCAACAACCGCAGAACAGAATTTAAAGTAATGGATTTTCTGATGAATTAATTTTTATTACTTGTAGAAAATAAAAATTCTTTTTCTTCTTTTGTTAAACTATCGTAACCGTTTTTAGAAATCTTATCAAGGATAGCATCTATCTTCTGTTGTTTTTCTGCTCTTATCCTATTATACTCATCATCGTTAACGGGGCGTTGCTTTTTATATTCAACACGAAGTTTAGGTTTGGGTTTAAAAATATTTGTAAAGAATTTTTTTACCGGGTTTAAAAACAAGAAAAGATTTTTATTTTTTCTGATTGAAAGAATATAAATAAATCCCCATAATGCTCCGCCTAAATGAGCTATATGTCCGCCGGGGTTTTCTTTTTCTATACTTAATATATCCATTAGCACAAGAGCCATTGCGATATATTTCATTTTAATTTTACCGAAAAGGAATAAGATAACGGAATAATCAGGAATATAAACAGCAATAGCAACCAGTATAGCTAACACAGAAGCGGATGCTCCAAGCGCCATAGATGTTTTGGTAATCTCGCTGAACATAGGAAAATAATTGAATGCAAGAATATATACTGCCGCACCTGCAATCCCTCCTAAAATATAAGTGGTGAGTAATTTTTTACCGCCAAGAAACTGTTGGAACAGTGAGCCTCCGAAGTACAGCATTATCATGTTGAACAGGATGTGCATAAAATCTTCATGCAGGAACATGTATGTGAAAATGGTCCACGGTTTTTGAAGCAGGCTTTCAGGATTGGAAGGAACGGCAAACCAATCAGTAAACAGCGAATGTGTGTGTGGTATTTGGTAAAGTGATAAAATTAAACTGGAAATGTTTGCAAGAATATAAACGATGACATTTATCAAAATCAGTCTCGACAGCATATTACGGCTGAGAAAGAATTTCTTGAATTCGTCTAAAAAGTTCCTGTTGTACATGATCAGAAAAACTTATTTTTGATTCGCTTGTTCCAGAATATAATAAGTAAGAATCCGAATAGCATACCGCCAAGGTGTGCGAAATGAGCTACGTTATCACCACCACTGTTACTTACCCCAAAAAATAATTCCATGGCTCCGTAAAGAATTACAAACCATTTGGCTTTAATAGGTATGGCAAAGTAGATATATATTAATGAATTCGGGAACATCATTCCGAATGCAAGCAATAAACCGAATACCGCACCTGATGCACCTATGGTAGGTGTATGATATAGTATGTTTAAGTTTGCTGCATCAGGGTTAATGAAATTTTTTCCTTCTTGTAAATATTTATAACCATTCGTTAAAACATCACTAATTATCTCTGGTGGTAAATTAGCCTGGGCCGTTCTGATTTGAAAATAATTTACGCCCATTTGTATAAGAATAGCTCCCAGTCCTGTAATGAAATAATAAGTCATAAATCTTTTAGGTCCCCAGTAGTTTTCTAATACATTGCCAAACATCCATAGTGCAAACATGTTGAAAAAAATATGACTGAAATTAGCATGCATGAACATGTAGGTAATAAGTTGATAGGGATGGAAAAGGGGAGAACCGAAATAATGCATTCCCATTTTTTCTGTAAGATCAATACCGAATGCAGCGCCAATTCCAAGCGTAGCAAGGAAAAACAGTGCATTGATAATTAATAGATTTTTAACTACCGGTGGAAGTATCCTGAATCCTGTGGGCTGAAATTGTTGCATAATATTTTTTTTAATGTAGTTTCTTTTCCATTTCAGAAAAAGGGATTATATAAAATGTATTTTTCCCATCGGCAGTTTTATCGGGCGATGGGAAAGCAAAAAGCTGGTCAATTAAATTTTGCATTTCTTCTTGTTGTAGTATTTTCCCATGCTTTATGGATAAACTTTTTGCGAGAGCTTTAGCAATAAAAATATTTTTTTCATCGGTCGGAACATTGCCGGTGATTTTATATTGTTCAAGCAAGTTTTCAAGTATTTGTTTCGTGTTGCATTCCTGGAGGTCAGCAGGGATGCCGTTTATAACGTATGAACTTGGTCCGAATTCATCAATATCAAAACCAATGGCTTTAATGTCGTGTATGATTTCTTTTATCAGCATTGAATCGGAAGCATTAAATTCAATGACCTCTGGGAATAGCTGCTGTTGTTTTATTTGAAAGTTGTTATTATTTAAATGTGCAATAAAATGTTCGAATAAGATTTTTTCGTGGGCGTTTTGCTGATCAACAATCATGATGCCCGTTTTCAATTGCGTAATAATATACGCTGCATTGACCTGAATGAATTGTTTTCGTTTTACTTCAGGAATGATATTGTTTTTATCAGTATCTACGCTATTTTTATCCTCTCTGCTTTTTTCGGAATGATCTATTTTAAGCTGAATATTCTCATCTGTGGGATAAATTTTTTCCCAGTTATCTTTATTCGTTTTATTGATGAAGCCTGATGAAGAGAATGAAATATCTTTCTTGTTTTTTTCAAAAGGGTTATAATCGGGATTGATTTTAATTGTTGGAGGTTTTACCATTTCTCCTTTTTTCAAAGGAAGGATATCAATACTTTTTTCAATATCAAAATCAATGCTGTCGATACTGAATTTCCCGAGCGATTGCTTTGCCGCAGCTTTTATTATCGCATAAATACTTTTTTCATCAAGGAATTTGATTTCGGTTTTTGTAGGATGAATATTGATGTCGATTTCTTTTGTGTCAATATCGATGAAAAGGAAATAGGATGGATATGAGTTTTCAGGCAAAAGTTCTTCAAAGGCCGTAACCACAGCATGATTAAGATATGCATTTTTTATAAAACGGTTATTAACAAAGAAAAACTGTTCTCCCTTGGTTTTTTTTGAATGTTCTGCCTTGCCTACATATCCTGATATTTTACAGATACTGGTTTCGGCATTTACAGCAAGCAAACGTTGATTGTAATTGTTGCCAAAAATATTTATTATTCGTTGCATTAGCGAAGAAGCAGGTAGGCGATGCATTTCACTATTGTTATGATACATGTCAAAAGCAATATTATGAAAAGGCAGAGCAACTCTATAAAATTCATTAAGGATATGGCTGGTTTCAACAGCATTACTTTTTAGAAAATTTCTCCTGGCCGGAACATTATAAAAAAGGTTTTTTACTGAAATGCTAGTGCCTTCGCTGCATTGACAGGCTTCCTGGCTGATGACTTCCGAACCTTCAATGAAAATATTCGTTCCTATGTTATCGTCAATTCTTTTTGTTTTAAGTTCAACCTGTGCAATAGCTGCAATAGAGGCAAGGGCTTCGCCGCGAAATCCCATGGTTCTTATATTAAAAAGATCGGAAGCATTTTTTATTTTTGAAGTAGCATGACGTTCAAAGCTAAGCCGGGCATCGGTCTCCGACATTCCGCAACCGTTATCATTAATTTGAATCAGTGTTTTTCCTGCATCTTTTATAATAAGTTTTATTTGCGTAGCGCCGGCATCAATAGCGTTTTCAAGCAATTCTTTAACAGCTGATGCAGGACGTTGAACTACTTCACCGGCTGCTATCTGGTTTGCAACATTATCGGGCAAAAGATGAATGATGTCAGGCATTTAATAAAATTAATGAGTTTACGGTCAAATCAAATATTATTCCCGGTATTGAAAAATACTTTTTATGCTGTCAAAATTACCGATTATTTTCTGAACTTTGCCTTAAATATTTTAAACAAATAATAACATTCAATGTTTGATGAATTAACAGATTGTATGCTTTGTCCGCGCGAGTGTCATGCAGACAGGGTTAATGGAAAGCCGGGTTATTGTAAAAGCGATGACGGTAGCAATATTGGTTCAGTATGTATACATATGGGTGAAGAACCTGTAATATGCGGGGAAAAAGGAATTTGTAATGTGTTTTTCACACATTGCAATTTACAATGCATATACTGTCAGAATTTCCAGATAAGCTGTAATTCAATAAACATGGTAGGTACAGGCTTGCAATTCAGCGATGCAATGGATAAAATAATAAAGATACTTGATAAGGGTATAAATTTATTGGGATTTGTTTCGCCTTCACATTGTATTCCTCAGATAAAATATATCATTGAAAAATTAAGGAATACAGGAAGAAACCCGGTAATTGTATACAATTCCAATGCGTATGATAAAGTAGACACTTTAAAAAATATTGAAGAATATGTTGATGTATATTTACCCGATTTTAAATATTCCGATAAACAATTAGCAAAAGAACTTTCTGATGTTCCTGATTACCCTGAAAAAGCTATTGCTGCAATAAAAGAAATGGTAAGACAAAAAGGAACATCAATCCGTTTGAATGAGCATAAACAAGTTGAATCGGGTGTAATAATCAGGCATCTTGTTTTACCCGGGTATGTTGATAACAGTGTAAATGCATTAAAAATATTATCTGAAGAAATATCTCCATTACTTCATATCTCCCTGATGTCGCAATATTTTCCAACACCTAATGTGAAAAATAATTTGAACCTTGGTAGGAAATTAAATCCTGACGAATACCAAATGGTTGTTGAAGCACTTGATTTATATGGCTTTCACAGGGGGTGGATTCAGGATATGGAAAGCAGCGAACATTACAAACCTGATTTTGATAATGAGCATCCTTTTAATGAATGATAAAATTGCGCTGAATAAGGATTAATGGTTGTAATATATTTTCTTTGCTTCCTTGTATGAAATCTTTTTTCCGCTGTAGTATCCCACTATATAAGCATCTTTAAATCCGAGCTTGTTCAGGTTTTCTTTGTGAACGCTAACATCAAGCAGATTATAAAATTTACCACTGCTAATCCTGTATTGATTATTGAATTTTTCTACAATAAAGTCAGGGTTGGTAATAGTGGTAAATTTAGTTACATCGGGTTTTTTATAAACACCTATCTGAACTGTAAAGAATAAGCCTTTAACAGTAGCCGGGTCAGTTGTGGTTTTAATGAATTTATTTAAATTTTCCGCTTTAACACTATCGCTTAATACAATTTCTTTAGGTTTATTTTTGTTTTCCGGTTTTGTTTCATTATTTGTTTTCGTTTCGGTAGCTGGTTTAGTTACTGTATTTGGTTTTACTGCATTGGGCTTAGTTATATTATTTGCATTATTATCCATTACAGATGTGTTGATGTTCTGCGTTAATTTATTATTTGAAGGAGCAGTTGTATTCGCGTTTTTAGAAATATTCACAGAAAGGCTTTTAATAACCTGTTCAATTTCTTTAAGGTCTTTTTTATTTTTAACCCCGGTTTCCTGTATAATCAGGTAAATTAAATTATTGGTACACGAATTAATAAATGCAGAATCAATTTTAGGATTTGTTGCATTTTCACGTTTTTCTAACTGCTTGGCAATATTTGCAGCTTTATTTGAGCCTATCGTTAATTTGATAGCATCAGCTTTAAGAGAATCGGATTTACTTAGTATACTTTGTTTTTGAGCAGCATCAGTTATTTTTTTAGAATCATCAATAAGTTTTTTTGAATTGGTTTCTTTTGCTTCAGCCAGTGTTTTATATTTGTCGGAAATAATAACGGCTATCTTTCTAAGTTTTGCAAGATTATCAAGGTACTGTTGTAAATCTTTTGATTGTATATTGTTTGATTCTGTTTTTGTAGATACCACATTTTCTTTAGGTGCATGTATTACATTCGTTGCATTTTCTTTGGTATTATTTTCAATAGGATAATCCTTTTCATCCGAAATAACATCTTTACTATAAATTGATTTAAGAATGAAATTCAAATTATAAACCAGGTCTCCATTTTTATAACTTATAATGTCAAACGGGATCATGGAAGGAATAGAAGTTAATTCCAGTTTATTCATTTGTGTTGTATCAACCTGTGCGATATATGAACCCGGAGGAAATCCGAGGTAGTTGAAATAACCGTCATCTTCTGTAAGTACTGTTTTAAAAAGGCTTGAATCTTTCTCATTCAGGAAATTTACTTTTATACGGCCTATGCCTTTCTTTGATTTATACTTGTATTGATATACATTTCCAGATACTTCACCATAAACGTAAACAGGTATTTCAACTATTTTAAGCTGGTTAGGTTCTGTTTCAATACAAATATTTTTATTTTTCACCTGCCATGAAATATTTTCAAAACTATAGTTGTCAATTTCAATAAAATATTTTGTGTAAGGCTCTATCTCCAGTATTCGAATGGTTGAGTCTTTTAAATTATTTATTATTCGTCCGCCATTAGCCCTAACGTTAAGGTCAGTAACTTTTGGTTCATCCTTATCGTGAATACCATTGCAATTAATATCAAGGAATGCAACAATGACTATTCCGGCTTTACCAACGAAATTACGATTACTAAAAATTGGATACTTTATTTTTTTATTATAAACCAAACTTCCATTGGCCGATTGTTGAGTAATAATGGATTTATTGCTTACAGCAGACGTTACACCGGTTTCTGCATATGGAAAAACATAACGTATTCCTACTTGAAGATAGCTTAATTTATTACTTATATTTCTTAAGAAAGATATGCTCAGATAATTATTTTCCAGGAAACGTTTTTCTAAAGTTCCTTTATAAAAAATTATTGAATTATCATTGTAACGATATTCAACCTGTGGAGTAAAAATAAATTTTTTAGGGAGGTTGAAAGATAAGGATAGGTTGCTGTAGATATAAGGATTCTTGGGCATTGATAGTACTGCATATGTATTCAGGCTAACACTGAATTTTCTAAAAACTGAAGAAAGAAGTAATTCGGTTGTGGTATAATTTACAGAACTAAATACCATTTGATTAAATGATAGTCTTGAGTATATGCGGAATCGTTTATTTCCTATAGGCATTGATATAATTGCCCGGCGTTCCTCTATTTGAGAATAATCTATTGCTTTTTGTCCTTTTTTATATTTGATATAATTTAATTCAAAACGTAATTTGGAACGAAAATTAAAACTTAGAATATTTTTTGATCTTACTCCGTATGTGTATTCACTTGAGATAAGCAGATCTTTAAATAACCTAATAGACGTATTAAAAAAAGGCATTTTTGTACCCGTGGTAACGGAAGAAAGATATTCAAAACCACCTCCAACAGATATACGATTACTTAATCCATAATTTAACGTTAAACGTGAAAATTTGCTTGTTGAAGTATCTTCAATGATTCCACCGCTAACGGAATATTGTAATGTATGAAGGGGCGTAAAAGAAAAAGGGATAGTTAAGTTTTTTTCGCGTGAGGTTTCTTCTCCGTAAGGTCCATAAAAGCGTAGTTTAATAGAAGTATTTCCATAAACAAGCGGGATATTAAAAATAAAGAAACCTGAAGCATCTGCTTTGGTATAATCTATTAAAACATCGTTAACATAAAGCTCAACCATCCAGTTAGGGTTTGTCTGGTCGCTAAGGATATATGTTCCGTATGAACGGTCATAGGTTGTAGGTATGTTCGTAAGCTGTAGTCCAATAACCGGTGAGTATATTGTTGAAGTTAACTGAGGGTTAATTCTTCCGATCTGTACTTGTTTAATAATTTTTTTATCGTTATTGACATAGCGCCATAAGTAGTATTGATGTTTTTCGGAAAAAGGCATATAGTTATAATAATTCATATCTATTTTGGTTTCTCCGCCGGCTATGGTAGCTCCTAATGTTAGATTAAGCCGGTTATTGCTCTTCATGTCTGTTTCCTGTTGTGAGATGGCAGCCCAGTCTAATGCACCAAATTTGAAAAACGGGTAATTGCGTTTAATAGTTGTATCACTTACTATAGTTCCGGAAATTTTATTGATATTTTTACGCATCTGCTCCTGCCTGATTTCCCTGATAATTGGCAGATCAAGTTTTGTGTTTAATGTAACAGTAAGAGAACGTAAATTAAACGTACATTCCAGCCCGAAAACTTTCCCGAAATAATCTGATTTTAAAAACAGGTTCGTTTCAGTTAACATAAAATCAGTGGAAGATAAAATAAAAGTTTTACCCTGGTATTTAATTATATTTTGTGCTTTATTAATATTAAACGAATCTTCTTGTGTTAACAAGTATCCTGTGATTGATTCAAAACCTGGAGTTGGGTTATTTTTTATTTTCAAAAAATTAAAAATATCAACTGCGGGTAAGTATAAAGTAGTTCCACGAATGATTACAGGGATTTCGGTACTGCCAACCTGGGGTACGTTGAATGTTACCATTACCTCATCGTATTCAGGTTCTACATCATCAGCAAATATTTTATTTGGAAATAGAATGATAAAAAATATAAAAAAGGGTATAAGATATTTTAAAACAATATCATTAAAATATGCTTGGCTTTTATTAATACAATATGATTTTTTGCCTTTTGTCATATTTCTTCATTGGAGCAAAATTATTTATTCCTGATAAAAGATTACTGAAAATGTACCTATATAGGTTCCTGATGGATTATCTAAATTATTGCCAACAGATAAAATCCCACCAATAAAAAATTGTGTTTCTTCTGTTGGAACTACATATGGTGTATTTGGGTAAATGCTATTTAGCTCAAGTTCCATTGAATGCCCTGTTATTTCATCTACTAATGAGATTTTTGATCCTAATGTAAGATTTATTACTGTGCCTGGGTTTATATCAACTTCAAAAATTGCAGGGTAATATAAATATCCCAAATTCAGTAAAATTATGTCACCAGAACTTGAACGCACACCATATGGGTCGATAGTGACTGAGCCTCCAGCAATACCTTGTGCAAATGCACCAAAACTCATATCCCTTATTTTAGTTACAATCATAGGTGCAGGAGGATTTTCAGGCTGAGCATAGGAATTTATAAAATCAGTAAATATGAAAATAAAAAACAAAATCAAAAAAGGTAATAATTTCTGATTCAATATTTTTTTTGGTATTTCAACTTTATTATTGCTCATTTATATATTTCAAAATTATTTATCACTTATAAATATTTTTTTCGAATATTTATATTCTGTAGACTGAAGAGTTATAATATATACACCACGATTTATATTCACATCTATCTCATGATAACCATTTCCATTAAGCTCTTCTTTATATACTGTTTGTCCTAATAAATTACTTACTAACAGATTTCCTGTTTCATTATTTTGTAAATTCAGGTAAACAAATAATTTATTATTGTTGCCATACGCAAAGAATTTTTCATCAGTAGTTGGAAAATATTGCAGGTCTTTTTTACTGAATACTATATAAAAGCGATTTTCATATTCACCGCCTTTTAAATATAAGTGGCATTCCTGCTCATCATGTAAATTATAATACCCGGTTTTTGTGTCGTATAGATAAACGTGAATATCCGATGGCATTTCATAAATATCTTTTGCTTTAAATAAAACCCATCCGTCACTTTCAGTCGTAATGCCAAGTGGTACGGTAGTTAAAGAATCAGCAGGGTAGGGCATTGAACAGATGCTTAACTGTGCTGCGTCAGGTGTTGCAACATACAGGTTCGGAATAAGATCATCGCTGTTAAATATTTTTAAAGCATCATAATCTTTTTCAAAATTCATTGAAGCCGAATTGTTAAAATAAATAACAACAGGATCAGTATATGAAGCATTATCTTTAAAGTATGCTATTAGCCTAAGCAGAGGAATATCTTGTTTTAATTCTTTTTTATGAAAACTTGGTGCAAGGTCATTTATTCTTACTTCGTTTGAAAATCCAAGAGTTGCCGAAACAGGAAAGGTACCATTGCTTACATGAACAAATACTCCCTGCATTGAAGGAATAATACTATTTACAATTCCGTCGCTCGAAACGCCATTGATATATGTACTATATGTTCCTTTATATTGGTTAGTAGTTCCTGCATTAAAAAAATATAAAGCATCATCAATATTTGTTTTGGTCCAGCCGGAAGATGCATCCCAGTCAATAGGAGAGGGGTATGGATTGCCAACTAAATTAAAACCTTTCGTGTAGGTTTTATTATTATTGTATAGCGTGGTTTGCAGATCACCATTATTCACTTCACCTTTAATATCAAATGTTACAGGTGATGATACCGCGCCAAAATTTACAGAATAACCTTCCATCGGATTAAGAATACCAGATGTATTTATATAGCTTATCCATCCGGAATTTATCTGACTTTCATCATAACGATATAAGGTAGCAAAAGAAACTCCTAAATCGATATCATCTGAAAGTTCATTTACAGTTGCCGATTGGAAAGGTGAACTTAAATATTTATATCCAAAACCTGATGCAAGATAGCGTTGCATGATGATATTTCCCAACACATCTCCACTTCCGCTTCCATCAATCATCGCCGTTTTTGATGCAGTTGAAAGCAGGGTAATGTTCCCATCGGCATTCAATGTTCCGTTGCTAAGAAGAATCCCTTTTACAGAATGTCCTGAAGTAGTTACTGTTGTTGTACTTCCTGAAGACACCGTAATATTATTGAAAGAAGTTGATGATGTTCCGTCAATTTCCTGTGTATTGCCTGAAAAAACAACAGTACCGGTATTATCGGTATAAGTACCATCATTAATAAAATTACCTTTTGAAATGAAATTATTTGTATTCACAATAGTTACTCCGGAATTAATAATAGTATTTTGCCCGAATGAAAATCCTGGTAATATGTATAAAAACAGATAATATATTTTTAATTTTATTTTCACAATTTTTATATAATAAATTATTATTTAATTATTGTTACTTTAAAAGTGTCATATGCAGGGTCTTGAGCAGTATTATTGTTATAATTATTAAATCTTACAGTTACAGTATTTGCTGCAGATACCCATGCAGTATAACAGGTATTAGCAATTGCTGCAGAATTAGGAACACCAATAGCTACAACATCTCCTACAGTTGCACCTGTAACTGTTATAGTTAAATCAGATGATGATAGTTTGTCAGTTTTCGGAAAATCCAATGCAGCAGAAGCTGATAATAATAATGGTGTTGATACAAAATTAGTTCCGTCAGATACCAGAAGGTTGCCTTTAGTACCAGCTGTTGCAGGATAAGTAGCAGTACTCCAAGTAGGAGAGCTTGCGCCTGCTGATTGTAATATTTGTCCAGTAGAACCTGCTGCTGAAAAGTTATAAGCAGATCCATTACCATATGCAATACCTCCATTTGTTGGATTAGCTGTAGAGTTAGTTCCTCCATTAGCAATAGAAAGAGTAGCTATTGAAGTAAGATTCTTACTTGCATCTGTAAGTACCACACTTGATGCATTTAATTTAGGAAAATTTATATTATTTAAACTATTTCCAATAGTAACATTACCAGTAGATGTACCTGTATTAATATTTGTGTTAAAATTGGAACTTACATTTAAGCTTATATCAGCACCTGTTGCAGTAAATCCTTTGCTTGCAGTTAACAAACCGGCAGATGTTATAGTACCTGTACCCGAAGTAGAAATATTACCTGAAGTAGTTATTTCATCACCGGAATTAGCCGTTGAAAGCGTAGTTCCTGTACGTGACCAATAACCAAGTATTCCTGAAGTAGGCGCTGTACTTGTAAGATTTTTAGATGCATCAGTATAAATGCCTGAAGAAGCTGCTAATCCGGATAAATTAAGCCCTGTAAATGATGGTGAAGCTCCTGTATGAATATTTTGGGGTAGAGATAATTGAATAGTTCCAGAGCCGTTAGCTACTGATACCTGATTTGAAGTACCTGTTAAAGTAGAAAGAGAATAATTTGTCCCATTACCTATTAGTAATTCACCATTATTTGGCGTAGTTCCCAATGCTGTCCCTCCATTAGTAATAGGTAATATATTTGTAACTTTTGTAGTGAGGTCTATTGAGCCAGCGAGCATTGCATTGGTAACTTTACCTGCTCCGATTGCAGTAACTCCGGAATTATTAATAGTTACATCACCGCTCATTGCAACATCAGTTGGTAAATTGCTACTATTGCCAACTAAAATATGTGAATCTGTTAATGATGCTACAGAACCTGTTGCTCCTGTAGCACCAGTTATACCCTGAGCGCCTGTTTCACCGGTAGCGCCGGTAGCACCAACATTACCAGTATCGCCCTTGTCGCCTTTATCACCAGTAGCGCCTGTTGCACCAGTAGCACCGTCTACGCCATTATTTCCAGTAGCACCAGTGGCTCCATCTATACCATTATTTCCAGTAGCTCCCGTTGCACCAGTAGCACCGTCTATACCGTTATTTCCTGTAGCTCCAGTAGCTCCAACATTACCAGTATCACCTTTGTCACCTTTATCACCAGTGGCGCCTGTTGCTCCAGTGGCACCGTCTATACCATTATTTCCAGTGGCTCCCGTTGCACCAGTGGCACCGTCTATACCATTATTTCCAGTGGCTCCCGTTGCACCAGTGGCACC
>DAOQAK010000014.1:65301-66220 GCA_035353855.1 Bacteroidales bacterium
GCTCCCGTTGCACCAGTGGCACCGTCTATACCATTATTTCCAGTGGCTCCCGTTGCACCAGTGGCGCCATCTGTACCGTTATTTCCTGTAGCGCCAGTAGCACCCGTTGCACCAGTGGCACCGTCTATACCATTATTTCCAGTAGCGCCAGTAGCTCCAACATTACCTGTATCACCTTTGTCGCCTTTATCACCAGTAGCTCCTGTTGCACCAGTAGCACCGTCTATACCATTATTTCCTGTAGCTCCAGTAGCGCCTGTTGCACCAGTGGCACCGTCTATACCGTTATTTCCTGTAGCTCCAGTAGCTCCAACATTACCAGTATCACCTTTGTCACCTTTATCACCAGTGGCGCCAGTAGCACCATCTATACCGTTATTTCCAGTAGCACCAGTAGCCCCAACATTACCAGTATCGCCTTTGTCTCCTTTATCACCAGTGGCTCCAGTAGCGCCAGTTATACCCTGAGCCCCTGTTTCACCAGTAGCACCGGTAGCACCAATATTACCAGTATCGCCTTTGTCTCCTTTATCACCGGTTGCTCCTGTAGCACCAGTTATACCCTGAGCGCCTGTTTCGCCAGTAGCACCGGTAGCACCAACATTACCAGTATCACCTTTGTCTCCTTTATCTCCGGTTGCACCGGTAGCACCAGTTATACCCTGAGCGCCTGTTTCACCGGTAGCACCGGTAGCACCAATATTACCAGTGTCTCCTTTGTCTCCTTTATCACCAGTGGCTCCTGTAGCGCCAACATTACCAGTATCGCCCTTGTCTCCTTTATCACCAGTGGCTCCAGTAGCGCCAGTTATACCCTGAGCGCCTGTTTCACCAGTAGCACCAGTTGCACCAATATTACCAGTATCACCTTTGTCTCCTTTATCACCAGTAGCACCGGTAGCACCAACATTACCAGTAT
>DAOQAK010000014.1:66320-67780 GCA_035353855.1 Bacteroidales bacterium
CGCCCTTGTCTCCTTTATCTCCGGTTGCACCGGTAGCACCAGTTATACCCTGAGCACCTGTTTCACCAGTAGCACCAACATTACCAGTATCGCCCTTGTCTCCTTTATCTCCGGTTGCACCGGTAGCACCAGTTATACCCTGAGCTCCTGTTTCCCCGGTAGCACCAATATTACCAGTATCGCCTTTGTCTCCTTTATCACCAGTGGCTCCAGTAGCGCCAGTTGGACCAATTATAGTACCTGTATTAATATTTATCCATTTGCTTCCACTCCAAAAATAAAAACCATCAGTTACAGAACCACCTTTACTATATACAAGCATTCCTTCAGGAACCGGAGCTGTTAATGGAGAGGCATTATTAATATCATTAATTGTAATGCGGGGAATTAGTAACCCTTTATTTGTACTTTCTAATTCAAGAATTGAATTGTTATCCAATGTTAAGTTCGATCCGTCAGTTATTTTTACCTGAGCATTGGATGTAAAATGAACACCTAATAATAATAAAATATATAAATATTTAATTAATTTATGCATTAAGTTTACTCAGTGAGTTTGTATATTGAATTTATATTTATTATCTAAATTGAAAAAAGTTAATTATTATTGAAGAAGTATATCTGCTTCACTTAATTTAACGCCATCTTGAGTTGAGTAATTAATATGAATCTTTCCTTTGGTATATTTAATTTTTTTATCAAGATATAACTGAAACCATCTGCTTGTATTTGGTGTGTAAACAGCAACACCTTTTGCTAATGCAACTTGTGTCTCTTCTTCTAGTGGTGAAATATAAGTAACAGTTACATCACCATAAACCGACATATTTCCTGAACGACTAAATTTCATTTTTAAAATAGGGAGAGAATCACTTTCCATTTTAAGTGATACATCCGATAAGCTTACCTGTGCAGTAGATTCGCCAATTCTAATGATTGCAGGGATTGTAATACCAAAAACAGGTGTAATACTAACAGTAATATCATTGGTATCTTTATCTTTGGAAGCATCTTCATCTCCTAATGGTTTGTTACTTTGTCCTACTGCTTTGAAATATAAATGAGAGCGATATTCTCCAGTTGGTATCTGTTCTGCATTTATACATTGAACTTTTACTACCTGAGTTTCTTTAGGTGCTAATACAACTTTATGAGGAAAGATGCGTAAATATTTATCAGCAAAATATTGTCCTGAATCAGGTTGTGTAATGTTTTCGAAACCTCCGTCTTCTTTCATTCTTATTTGTACTATTGAAATAATATATGTGGAAGTGTCTTTGCCTATATTTGAAAGGTTTAATTCCTGTAGCCTTTTTGAACCATCAAATACAATTCTTTTAGGGTATATCATTAAATCACCCTGAGCTGTTGAATTTTCATAACAGGTTACAATAAGTATTATGAGCAGGGCAAACGCATTTTAATTTTTTAGGATTTTTAACAGATAATCATTATCCCAA
>DAOQAK010000015.1 GCA_035353855.1 Bacteroidales bacterium
GCAGGTGTCAGGCCTTATACTTCATCTTTCGATTTTGCAAAGCCATGTGTTTTTGCTAAACAGTCGCCAGGGCCATTTCTCTGCGACCCACCTTGCGGTGGGTACCCTTTTTCCCGAAGTTACAGGGTTAATTTGCCTAGTTCCTTAGCCACGGATCACTCGAGCACCTTAGGATACTCTCCTCGACCACCTGTGTCGGTTTCCGGTACGGGTTGCAATTATCTGAAGCTTAGAGGGTTTTCTTGGAAGTATGATTAGGGTCATTATTCGCTTGTCCGAAGACTCACGATACTATCAAGTTTCAGCACATAAAGCGGATTTTCCTACTCAATGTATACCTACACTCTTCAACGTACTATTCCGTCAGTACGCAGACCTTTCACTCCTTCGTCACCTCATCGCAATAATTGCAAGTAAAGGAATATTAACCTTTTATCCATCGGATTTTGCGTTCGCATACTCCTTAGGACCCGACTAACCCTGATCCGATTAACGTTGATCAGGAAACCTTGGTCTTGCGGTGTGCAGGTTTCTCACCTGCATTATCGTTACTTATGCCTACATTTGCTTTTCCAGACGCTCCAGCATGTCTTACAACACACCTTCAGCGCAGACTGGAATGCTCCCCTACCAGTGATATTGCTATCAATCCACAGCTTCGGTAGTATATTTAATGCCCGTTTATTATCCACGCCCGATCGCTCGACTAGTGAGCTGTTACGCACTCTTTAAATGAATGGCTGCTTCCAAGCCAACATCCTAGCTGTCAATGCAATCAGACTTCGTTAGTTCAACTTAATATACATTTGGGGACCTTAGCTGATGGTCTGGGTTATTTCCCTCTCGGCGCTGGACATTAGCACCCAACGCCTCACTCCCGAGTATATGTCATAGCATTCGGAGTTTGTCAGGATTTGGTAGGCGGTGAAGCCCCCTAGTCCAATCAGTAGCTCTACCTCTATGACACTCTTACCTCGAGGCTGTTCCTAGAAACATTTCGGGGAGTACGAGCTATCTCTCAGTTTGATTAGCCTTTCACCCCTACCCACAACTCATCCAAACGCTTTTCAACGCATACTAGTTCGGTCCTCCATCAGCGGTTAAGCTGACTTCAACCTGGTCATGGGTAGATCACAAAGTTTCGCGTCTACCCCCTCTAACTTTACGCCCTATTCAGACTTGCTTTCGCTTCGGCTACAGACCTTAAGTCTTTAACCTTGCTAGAGAGGAGTAACTCGTAGGCTCATTATGCAAAAGGCACGCCGTCAGTTACTATATCATTGCTGATACCTCACCTCCGACCGTTTGTAAGCGCACGGTTTCAGGTACTATTTCACTCCGCTGTTCGCGGTTCTTTTCACCTTTCCCTCACGGTACTAGTTCACTATCGGTCTCTCAGGAGTATTTAGCCTTACCGGATGGTGCCGGTGGGTTCCCACAAGGCGTCTCCGACCTCGCGGTACTCAGGATACTGTTAGGTAATAAATTTGTTTCGTTTACAGGACTATCACCTTCTATGGTGCAACTTTCCAGAAGCTTCTACTACAAATTTACAGTCCACGTTACAGTCCTACAACCCCAGTTTTGCCGTAACAAAACTGGTTTGGGCTAGTCCCTGTTCGCTCGCCACTACTTAGGGAATCACTATTGTTTTCTCTTCCTCCAGGTACTAAGATGTTTCAGTTCTCTGGGTTTACTTTCCGATAAATCGGAATGATCCGCCTTCAGCGGACCGGGTTTCCCCATTCGGATATCTCCGGATCAAAGGCTATTTCCGCCTCCCCGAAGCTTTTCGCAGGTAGTCACGTCCTTCATCGTCTCTGAGAGCCAAGGCATCCACCATACGCTCTTACTTACTTTCTTGTTATATTATAATTAAATAAAATTTACTCGTGTCTTGTATCTTCTTTCAATATGTCAAAGAACTTTTTCGCCAATTGGCGAATTCGTGGAGAATATCGGATTCGAACCGATGACCCCTAGCTTGCAAAGCTAGTGCTCTAGCCAGCTGAGCTAATCCCCCAATACGATGATTGATGTAGTCCCGAGCAGATTTGAACTGCTGACCCCTACATTATCAGTGTAGTGCTCTAACCAACTGAGCTACGGGACTGAGTTTACGATTGATTTTGTAAACGCACTTCCTTTTGCTCAAAATACTGTAATTAAGGAAGAGTCATCACTGAGCTCGTATGGGTAAAAAAAATATGAAGAAGCCAAAAGTAGCAAATATGAATTCCGAATTATAAAAAACGGAACTTAATAATAAACCTTCTCTAGAAAGGAGGTGTTCCAGCCACACCTTCCGGTACGGCTACCTTGTTACGACTTAGCCCCAGTCACTGGTTTTACCCTAGGCCGCTCCTTGCGGTTACGGACTTTAGGTACCCCCAGCTTCCATGGCTTGACGGGCGGTGTGTACAAGGCCCGGGAACGTATTCACCGGATCATTGCTGATATCCGATTACTAGCGAATCCAACTTCACGAAGTCGAGTTGCAGACTTCGATCCGAACTGAGACCGGTTTTAGAGATTTGCATCCAGTCACCTGGTAGCTGCCCTCTGTACCGGCCATTGTAGCACGTGTGTAGCCCTGGGCGTAAGGGCCGTGCTGACTTGACGTCATCCCCACCTTCCTCACTACTTGCGTAGGCAGTTTCCTTAGAGTTCCCAGCATTACCTGATGGCAACTAAAGATAGGGGTTGCGCTCGTTACGGGACTTAACCCAACACCTCACGGCACGAGCTGACGACAGCCATGCAGCACCTCGTAAAATGCCCCGAAGGGAATTTACCTTTCGGCAAATGTCATAATACGTTCAAGCCCAGGTAAGGTTCCTCGCGTATCATCGAATTAAACCACATGCTCCTCCGCTTGTGCGGGCCCCCGTCAATTCCTTTGAGTTTCAATCTTGCGATCGTATTCCCCAGGTGGATCACTTAATGCTTTCGCTCAGACGCGTACAGTGTATCGCACACATCGAGTGATCATCGTTTACGGCGTGGACTACCAGGGTATCTAATCCTGTTTGATCCCCACGCTTTCGTGCCTCAGCGTCAGTTACAGTTTAGTGAGCTGCCTTCGCTATCGGTGTTCTGTGTGATATCTAAGCATTTCACCGCTACACCACACATTCCGCCCACTTCAAATGTACTCAAGGTTGACAGTATCAATGGCAGTTCTACAGTTAAGCTGTAGGATTTCACCACTGACTTATCATCCCGCCTACGCACCCTTTAAACCCAATAAATCCGGATAACGCTTGGATCCTCCGTATTACCGCGGCTGCTGGCACGGAGTTAGCCGATCCTTATTCTTACGGTACCATCAGCCCCGCTCACGAGCGAGGGTTTTTTCCCGTACAAAAGAAGTTTACAACCCATAGGGCCGTCATCCTTCACGCGGCATGGCTGGTTCAGACTTGCGTCCATTGACCAATATTCCTTACTGCTGCCTCCCGTAGGAGTCTGGTCCGTGTCTCAGTACCAGTGTGGGGGTTAATCCTCTCAGAACCCCTAGGTATCGCAGTCTTGGTGAGCCGTTACCTCACCAACTAACTAATACCGCGCATGCCCATCTATAACCATTAAAACTTTAATTGCAAAAAGATGCCTTTTCGCAATGTTATGGAGTATTAATCCCGATTTCTCGGGGCTATTCTCCAGTTATAGGTAGGTTGCATACGTGTTACGCACCCGTGCGCCGGTCGCCGGCATGTATTGCTACACCCGCTGCCCCTCGACTTGCATGTATTAAGCCTGCCGCTAGCGTTCATCCTGAGCCAGGATCAAACTCTCCATTGTAAGTTTGATTCTTTAAAAATGTCTCAAGATTTATTATTGTTACTGTTCGGAATTGAACAGGTTATATTTGCTACTTTATTTAGGCTTTCTTCAATATCTTCAAAGAACGTTTTCCATTTCATTTTGAAATGGGCTGCAAAATTAAAAACTATTTTTTATTTTGCAAAATATTTTTAAAAAAAATTATCTTTCAAAAAACTAAATTTTTCCCGTGGTATTTTGGGACTGCAAAATTAATATTTTTTTGTCCCGAGAAAAATTTTAAATGAACTTTTTATTTACAATTTATAAGATCGAATCTTTTTAATTGGGGTTGCAAAATTAAAAACTTATTTTGATTCTGCAAACATTTTTTCAAAAAAAATTTATTTTAAAAAAACTTAATCATTTTCCCTTGGTAATTTGGGACTGCAAAATTAATATTTTTTTGTCCCGAGAAAAATTTTAAATGAACTTTTTATTAACAATTTTATAAGATCGAATCTTTTAATTGAGGCTGCAAAGATATGAAAACTAAAATCACATAAACAAATGTTTTTATAATTATTTTTAAAATATTTTATATTTAATTGTTTTTAAATAACTTATATGTGAATATTTTCATACATTTCAGAATATTTTATCTTGTTCATACTATATTTCATGTATTTTTGTTCTTATAAAAAAGGATATAAAGATGAAACTTATAAAGTATTTGCTTATTTACTGCTTCTGTTTGCTCTGTTTTATTAATGTTTTTGCCCAGGATAACATAAAAAATAACGATAATGACAAATTAATACATCGCTTCTTTACAGGTGGTACCATAGGTTTGCAGTTTGGCAACTATACCTATGTAAACATTGCTCCTATTGTTGGATACCGCTTAAATGATTATATATCATGTGGGGTTGGTCCTAATTATATATATTATCATTATAAAGATCCATATTCAACAACAATTTTTAAAACAAACCTGTACGGGGCGAATTTCTTTTCACGCGTTTATTTCCTGAAAGATATTATTCCCAGTATTCATGACATCTATCTTCATGGCGAAATTGAAGGACTTAATGTAGAATCAGCATTCTTCGATATAGGGAATGAACATAATAATGAAGAAAGGTATGGAGTAATTAGTATTTTCGGTGGCGCCGGAGTTCGACAAGCAATAGGTGAAAAAACCTTTGTAACTCTTACTGTACTTTATAACTTTAATGAAACCATAGATAGTCCATACTACGGAAACCCTTTAGTATATCGCGTTGGTATTGAAATCGGGTTATAATAAAAAAGGAGGCAATGCCTCCTTTTTATTTGCTCTATATTATATTATAATGTTTCTAAGACTTCAACCAATAATTTCCAGAATAGATCAACGCTTTCTATATTTATTCTTTCATCGGGTGAATGAACGCCTCTGAGTGTAGGTCCAAAAGAAATCATATCCATTCCCGGATATTTTTCTCCTATAACACCACATTCAAGTCCTGCATGTATAGCCAGTACCAAAGGTTCTTTCTTGAAAAGTTTTTTATAGCTTGCTTTCATTACCGACAGGATCTCTGAATTCATATTAGGTTTCCATCCGGGATATCCTTCACCATGCTTAACTTCTGCACCTGCCAATTTAAATAAGGAAGCAACCATTTGTGCAACATCGTCCTTTGAAGATGCAACAGAGCTGCGCTGACTCGTTTGAATAATGATTCTATCATTTTCTGTTTTAACCGAAGCTAAATTTGTTGATGTTTCAACCAATCCAGGCATATCGGCAGTCATTGCTATTACTCCATGAGGACATGCATACATCGAATTCAGTAAACGGAATTGTGTATCCGAATCAATCACATAAGCAGGTTTCCCGGCACTTTCAATTACAAATTTCAAATCGGGTTCTGTAATATTTAATTCATTCTTTATCATATCATGATAACTACTTGCATAATCGATAAGGCTATTTTCATTTTGTGAAGGTACCATTAATATTGCAAAAGCTTCGCGGGCTATAGCATTTCGTAAATTTCCTCCATCAACCTTAGAAATCCGAATTCCATATTTATTTGTTGCCATCAGCAAAAACCTGTTCATCAGTTTTACTGCATTGCCTAATCCTTTATTAATATCATCACCTGAATGGCCACCTTTTAAACCGGTAACTGATATCTTATATGGAATCATGTTTGCAGGAACGCTATCCTTTTTATATGAGAAAGTAATAACGGTATCTTTACCACCTGCGCATCCAATAAATAATTGTCCTTCATCTTCCGAATCCAAATTTAGAAGTATGCGACCTTTTACAAATTCAGGCTGAAGAGCAAAGGCACCGGTTAATCCGGTTTCTTCATCAACAGTAAAAAGACATTCTACGGGTCCGTGAGAAAGTTCATCCGATTCAAGAACTGCAAGCTGAGCAGCCATACCAATTCCATCGTCGGCACCAAGAGTTGTTCCTAATGCTTTCACCCATCCCCCTTCAACGACTGGTTTTATAGCGTCTTTATCAAAATCATGTTGTGTTGAAGCATTCTTTTCACAAACCATATCAATGTGGCTTTGCAAAACAACGGTCTTGTTTTTTTCTTTTCCTTTTGTTGCAGGTTTACGAATCATTACATTTCCTGCTTTATCCTGAATGGTTTCCAGTTTTTTCGACTTTCCCCATTCAACTAACCATGCTGCAATTTTTTCTTCTTTTTTGGAAGGACGCGGAATTTTACATATCTCATTAAAGTAATACCAAACGCGTTCGGGCTGAAGTTTAAGTATATCATTCATAATTTTATTTTTATATCAACACAAAACTAAACATTTTGTTTTGATTAAATAATTTATTCAAAAAAAATCTTCTCTATTTAGGATTATAGAATTAATAATTTTTGATGCTAATACCGATTGTATAGATGTAATAGTACAATATTATTGGACTATAACATCTATGTCATCGGCATAACCATTGTAAAATTTAAAATATCCTTTGGACTATTTTAAATTAACAATTGGTATAATATCTTAACTTTGCACTAACATTTTGATACATGAGGAAAAATTTCATTTTCTATTTTCTTATTCTCTTTCTTTTTGGAACACTTATATGGCTTGTGATTCAAAAAGGAGAAAGTTTAAGTTCAACCCGAATAATCACTAATGAACAGGTCATTCAAAATGATAATCCCACTCAGCCACCGGTTACTGCAACACCAGAATGCCTATCTATTCCCGGTTATATAAAAAACACATTGCAGCATCCTTCTGCCTTGCTCATTCTGCAAATCATTATTATCATAACTTTTTCAAGAATATTTGGATTCTTATTCGGAAAGATTGGACAGCCTACTGTTATTGGTGAAATTATATCAGGCATTTTGCTCGGACCATCGTTACTTGGACTATTCTTTCCTGATGTATTCCATTTTATTTTCCCTGCATTTTCATTAAACAATTTAGAATTGTTCAGCCAGGTAGGTCTTGTACTTTTCATGTTCATTATAGGGATGGAGCTCGATGTAACCATTTTAAAAGTCAAGGCAAAATCGGCAATCATCATCAGCCATACAAGCATACTTTTTGCATTTTTTCTCGGTGTATGCCTTGCCTACTTATTGTTCGAGAAATATGCTTTCACAAATACCAATTTCACACGTTTCGCATTGTTCATCGGTATAGCAATGAGCATAGCAGCATTCCCTGTTCTTGCCCGGATCATACAGGAAAGAGGGATGACCAAAACGCCTTTAGGAAAAACAATCATTACTATTGCAGCAATTGATGATCTAACTGCATGGTGTATCCTTGCTGTAGTTGTTGCGGTAATACAGGCAGGAAGCATAATGAGCGCATTGTTCACTATAATCATGGTTATTCTTTTTATTGGTGTTATGCTTTTTGCGGTTCAACCTTTTTTACAGAAAATGGGCGCTATATACCTCACTAAGGAAATGATGACCAAAAGAGTGGTTGCTTTTATTTTTGTCGTCATATTTCTTTCCGCATTTTTTACAGAAGCGATAGGAATAAAAGCACTTTTCGGCGGATTTCTTGCCGGGGTAATTATGCCATCAAATGCACAGTTTAAAAAAGTAATGGCAGAAAAAATAGAAGACGTCAGCCTTGTAGTATTACTTCCATTATTTTTTGTTTTTACCGGGCTTAGAACACAAATTGGACTGCTTTCAGATAGCGATTCATGGGCTGTATGCGGACTTATAATATTGTTTGCTATCAGCGGGAAATTCGGGGGAAGTTTTTTAGCAGCAAAGTTTAATAAACTTACGTGGAAAGATTCATTTGTTATCGGGACCTTAATGAATACGCGCGGATTAATGGAGCTAATAGTTTTAAATATCGGGTATGACCTGAAAATATTGTCGCCACAAGTTTTCACAATGATGGTTATTATGACCCTCTTCACTACATTCATGACAGGCCCAATATTATCACTCACTGATTATTTCAGCAGGAAGAAAAAACAGCATATCTATGATTATGTTGATTTACGAAGTCTGAACGTGCTCATTTCATTTGGTCTTCCCAAAATGGGAACATCATTATTAAAATTAGTTTATGCACTTTCAGGTAAAGATAAATCATATCATAAGATATGCGCTCTTCACCTTACGCCACATACCGAAATTTCACAATCGGCAGCTATGAAATATGAAACGAACAGCTTTGCTGCCATACGCTCACTTGCCAATGAATTGAAGGTAGATATCAAAACCATTTATAAAACCACTGAAGATGTTTCAAAAGAAATAGCAAGAACTTCGCGTAAAGAAAAATCAAATTTACTTCTGATAGGCGCAGCAAAATCAGTATTCAACAAAAATGTTTTAGGCGGAAAAGTTAAAAATATAATCGATCTGGCTAAATGTAATGTTGGAGTTTTTATTGATAAGGATTTCCAGGAGATCAATAATATACTTATTCTTACAGATACTATAAATATAGAAAACTTTATAAATATCAGTGAACGGTTCTTAATAAATTCATTCAGCGCTATAACATTTATTCTTCCTGAAAACATTGTAAATTCTACATTCCCTGATATAGTAAAGAATCACGAGCGCATTTATTTTTCTGACTCTTCCAATATCAATAATGCTTCATTAAAAAAATACGATCTACTAATTACTACTATTGATTATTTCGAAAACAAACTTCGCGACGAAACTATACTTCTTGATGCCGCACCATCACTTCTTTTACTTAATTTCAAGGACAATATTTTTTCAATCTAATATAAATATGTATACCTATCAACAATTATTCAATATCACGAAAAAAATATTTTTAACAATCGGATGTAATGAAGCCGACGCTACAACTGTTGCAGATGTACTGCTAGCTGCCGAATTGCGCGGTATCGAATCGCATGGGATGTTGCGCATTGCCGATTATTATAATTTATGGAAAACAAAAAGGATAAATGTAAATCCAACTATTTCCGTTGTTCATGAAACTCCGAGCACCGCTGTTATTGATGGTGATTCCGGACTGGGAATGGTGGTTGGGAAAAAAGCTATGCAGCTTGCCATTGATAAAGCTAAAGCTGTGGGTACCGGATGGGTTTCAGCCCGCAACTCAAATCACTTTGGTATAGCCGGATATTATTCGATGATGGCTTTACAAAATGACATGATAGGTATTACCATGACCAATGCAAACCCTTTGGTAGCGCCTACATTTTCGGTCGACCGTTTACTCGGCACCAATCCTATTGCTGTTGCAGTTCCTGCCAATAAACAACCTGCATTTGTTGCCGACTTCGCCACCACTCCTATTGCACGCGGCAAACTCGACCTGATGCATAAAAAAGGAAAGAAAGCTCCTGATGGTTATGTTCAGGATAAATTGGGAAACCCCAGCAACGACCCTAATATTCTGACACAAGGCGGAGCTATTGTTCCTCTTGGTGGCGATTACGAACATGGCAGTCATAAAGGATATTGCCTGGGTTCTATCGTCGATATTTTTTCCGCAATACTTTCCGGCGCCGGCTATGGTCCATGGGTTCCGCCATCCGTAGCCTATTTACCTGTAAAAGAAAATACTGATGTAAAAGGTACGGGACATTTTTTTGGCGCCATGCGTATTGATGCTTTCCGCCCTGCATCGGAGTTTAAAGAGATGATGGATAAATGGATACTGACTTTCCGAAATTCAAAACCTGCTGAAGGCCATGAAAAGGTTCTTGTTCCCGGTGATCCCGAAAGAGAAAATGAAACCCTACGCATGAAAGAAGGAATCCCTGTTATGCCCATGCTTATTGAGAAAGTAAATGAAATAGCCGCAGAGCTTGGGATTGAAGGGTTGAAATAGTTTGTTGTTTGTCGTTTTTGTTTGTCGATACCCTTATATACTTATAACCTATACCTCTCGTAAGTCGTTTGTTGTTATTGTTGGATTTTTAAACCATATTACTCAAACTTCACTTTTGGAATATAAGCCATCCTGTATACAATAGCATTTCTGTATCGCTGTGTGTATGCCGAAGGATTCAGCACTTTGTAGATATTCGGATTAGGTAAAACGGAAATCAGTGAAGCGGCTTCATACTGGCTTAACTTCGAAGCATGTTTATTGAAATACTTTAATGATGCAGCTTCTACGCCATAAACGCCCGGGCCGAATTCAACCACATTCATATATGTTTCCATTATTCTTTCTTTGCCCCATACCAATTCAATAAGAACGGTAAACCATGCTTCAAGCCCTTTACGAACATAATCGCGGTTAGGCCATAAGAAAACATTTTTTGCCGTCTGCTGGCTTATAGTACTTCCACCCTTTGTGGTCTTATCATTTTTCACATTCGATTTGTAAGCAAGTTTTATTGCGCGAAAATCAAAACCATTATGTTCCATGAAACGGTCGTCTTCCGCAGCCAGTGCAGCCTGGAATAAATATGGCGACATTTTATCAATCGAAATCCATTTGTAATCTGTTTTTGAATCGGACTCAAACCCGCGAATTACCATCAACGGAGTTACCGGAGGATGAACAAACTTATATAACACCACGGGAAATAAAGTAAGAGCAAAGAAAATCACGAAAGCCCAAAGCAATATTTTAAAAATCTTTTTTCTAATTCTTCCCTTTGCCATAAATTTTTATTGAGATACAAAATTAAAAATTATTGACGAATATTTATAGAATCACAGAAAGTGATTAATATAAATAATAACAGCTAAAAAATATGATCAACAATTTCAATAATTAAAAATATTGATGAAGTTGAATAGATATTTTATAAAGCTTTCAAAATATTTTTCTTATCCTGATGACAATTATTTTTTATTACATTTGATTATTAAAAATTATTTTATGATAAAAAAATCATTACGCTTACACGATTATATAATACCCGTTTTTATTATACTTATATTTTTTCTTTACACTATCGACCTGTATGCTCGTGCAGGCGGCGGTGGCGGAAGCAGCGGTGGTGGCAATGGCGATGATGGCGGATTAATAGGTGTATTGATCTATCTTCTTCTTTCCATTCCTTTTCCATGGAATTTAATTGTTATTGGGATCATCATACTCTTTGGTTATTTAGGTAATAAAAAAGCGAAACAACAAACTATACTTAACCAACTTCCTGATGGAAATGCTCCCGATAAAATTAAAGCTATCACCAATTACATGCAGGTTAATCCAACATTCAATGTTGAAAATTTTAAAGCTAAAGTAAAAACTGCTTTCATGCAAATACAGGAAGCATGGATGCTTAAAGATATGAGCAAAGTCCGCAAATACATATCCGACGGCATGTACCAACGAATGAACATACAGTTTAAAATGATGAACATTCTTGAACAAACCAATACCATTGGAAAACTTATGGTTCATAATATTTATATCGACAAAATAGAATATGATGGGAATTATGAAATCATTCATACTGCAATCCATGCTTCCATAGTCGACCGGTTTGAAAGCAAAAAATATCCTCAACTCAATTCAGGCGGTGCTGAAGATTTTGTAGAGTATTGGTCATTTATAAAACGAAAAGGTATTGAAGAAAAAAATCTTTTCAATACGCAGAATTGTCCGAAGTGTGGCGCTGAACTCCCCATGAATGCAGGCGATGTAAGCCAGTGCAGCTATTGTAAGACCATCACCAACCTTGGCGACTACGACTGGATATTATGCGAAATCACACAAGCCGATGATTACATTGCCATACATCCCCGTGCTTCCAGGAAGGCTGCTCTTTCTTCCAAAGTAAATGAAATATTGAGTACCGATGCAACATTCAGCATACAGCACCTGGAAGACAAAGCCAGCAATGGTTTCCTCCAAATGGTTACCGCGCGTGTTTTGAAAGATGCAAAAATAATGAGACGTTTTGTTACTGATGAAGCTTTTGAAAAATTCAGCAGGTTTAACAACGACAATATTGTTTATAATCGTTTTTATTTAAACGATGTTACGCTTATAGGCATTAGCCGAAACGAGAATAAATATACACTTGCATTCGCCATAAAATATTCTTACCAGTCGGTATCATTAAATAACGGGCAAGCCATACTTCTAAACCCTGTTGTATTAAGCAAAACAGAAACCGTGCTGATGATTCGTGATATTACTGCAGGAAATTCAAAAGGTTCATTATATGCTCATGTATGCCCATCATGCGGTGGTCCAGTGAAAGATACCATTGATATCAAATGTCAGTTCTGTGGCAACGAACTGAACAGCACAAAAAATGAATGGATTATTTCTGATGTACTCAACTCAGGCGAATACCACGACTATTTCAGTGAAAATGAAGATTCATATATGGCCAGCCTTTCTGCCAATAAACTGGAAAGCTTGTATGATGTACGCGATTATGCTTTTAATAATGTGCTTGCAGTGATGGCCGCCGACAGAAAATTTGAACAGGAAGAAATGGCAATGGCTACAAAACTTTGTAAAAAATGGGGATATAAATACGATAACATCATTCCCATGTTCAATATGGCTAAGAACAACGGGCTGGTAATCCGTATGCCCGACAACACAAAGAAACAACAGAAAATTTTCAGACTGATGGAAAAAGCTGCTGCTATTGACGGGATGGTTTCTGATGAAGAAAAAGATTTACTTGAAAGCGTGAAACAACAATATGGGATTTATGAGGGGTAAAGTTCCGCGTATTTGTTGTGTTTGTGTGTTTGAACCGCTTGTCTTATTCCCCGTTAATAAAATTACCAAAAAGATTTAAGGACACCAAATATATCATCAGCCCAAATACAATAAATACGCTGTTATACAATGGGCTTTATTCCTTTTTTAGTTTTCTATCCGACAAATATGCAAGTAGAATGAACAATCCATTGGAAAACAACACGACAGAAGTTCGCAAATAATCATTATTTTTCATCATTTCAGGTTCATCCCTAAATACCATACCTGAGAAACTTGTTATCATTAAAAATAGTAATACATACGAAAACACATTCCTTCTCCTTATCAACAGCCAACCTATTAATACAAACAGGATCTCAAGAGCATATGCAAAATATGGAAATTGCCACAAACCAAATCCAACTTTATATGTCCCAAATAATATCGGCAAATCATTTGTATGAACAATTAAATCAATAAACCAATGTGATAACACACATAAGCCTAAAATCCATGCTTCTCTTTTTTTATTCTTAATCCAAAATATAAAGAACACTATCAAAGAAATTAGTATCGCACCTAATAATGAATGAGAAAAAGGCAAATCCAAATGGTTTCTAAAAAAAGGATTATCACTCGAATTATAGGAAGCCTTTTCGATCCCTAATAAAACAAATGTAAAAGCAATGATATCCAGTAACTGTACTGATGCAAATAACAGCCATAGTGGTAGCTCCGGAGCTTTTTTCTTTACTACATATCCTAATCCATAATGTCCTATAAACATAATTTCTAAAATTTAGTTATTAATTTTTCCTAGTATGCTCGTTGTCGTTTTTAACCTTGCATATAACTATCCTATTTTATTTTTAATGGCGGACTGTCTGGCGGATACAGACGATTCTGCCGAACACTTGCAGTCCGCCGCTTGTAAAAGACGCAAGATATACATAGGTTTGAATTATAATACTTTCAAAAAACTTTCAGCGGTCATAACAGGTATCTGTGAGTGCTTATAGTCTGAGATGTTCCTTGTCAGAATCGCAGAACATTTATTTTCGATAGCACAAAAATATTGAATACCGTCCTCAAAGTCTTTAAAATCGGAGCTAAGAGCTAATTCAATAGTTTTATTGTCAACTGGTAAAACAGTGACGATAGATTTGAATTTAAAAAGAATCTTTTTTGCTTTTTCCTGTCCATTATCTTTTGAAAGCAAGTAAAATAAAGTCGCAAAAGTCAAAGAAGATACATGTATGTGTAACTTGCCATTGTCTGCGAGAGATAAAACCTGGGCAGCAGGGAGATAAAACGATTTTCTATTAGCCAATAGATCAAGAATGATGTCAGTGTCTATGAAAATCTTTTTCATTTGTATTTATTTGTCAGGTGATCAATATACTGTTTCTCCATGTCAGTGTGTTTTGACTTTATAACACCAGAAAGCGACTCAACAAGAGGTGAAATTTTGATGTCCTGTCGATTGCGCCGAACTAAAAGTCTAAGGTAATTTTCAATCATTTTTGAAAGACTTGTATTTTTGTCTCTTGCATAGTCCTTGGCAAGTTCGATAGTGTCTTGGTCAAGTTTTAATGTTAGTTTTGAGTTCATGGCTGAAGTTTTATACGTACAAAGATATATATTAAATACGTATTATCCAAATTTATTTTCAACAAACTTATGCATAATGTATGCGCTGTTCTATTGAACCAAATCTATTCGCCAAAAGAGGAGCAGCTATTTATTTGCCTCTACTTTAAATTCTATTTCAAATATAGAAATTTATTCCCCTTTATAAGCAATAAATATTTTACTTGCAAAAAGCAAAGATGTTTAGATCCAGTAATACCTGCCTGGACGGCAAGGCAGGCTGAGCGTTAGAGTTTCGGAATGTTCGCAATCTCATTCACTGAAGAATAATTTTGATTATCCAACCCCGAATTCGTTGCGGCGAACGAATGATGAAGTTTTATTGAGGCATTGAAATTTCGATGTTCACAATAAATTTTCTTATTTATTATTGACCATCTGCAAATACGAAGTTAAATAAATTTTATATTCAATGAATTGTTCAGTATATTCATTCCTGCACTGCCGTAATAGTGATTCGGATTCCAGGACTTCGGAAAGGGTTGACATACCTGCACGATAGTAATCCGTTGCCACTTTCAGGTTTTGAGAAGCTACCTTCATGGCTTGTTCCGAAAGAATAATTTGATTGTATGATTGTTCACATTCATTCCATGCTTTCTGCATTTGCAGTAAAAGTTTTTCATTGATATCTTTCCTGTTGTTCTCAGCAATTTGTTGTTGTATCTTCTGTTTTTTTATATTGTGGCTTGCTTCCCACCACCCGGAAACAGGAATGGTAACCGTTGAAAAAATTATTCCGTTCGTATTATTCTTTTCCATCAGGTTATTGTATAGATACCCTGCGCCAATAGCCACTTGCGGCATGGTTTCACCTACCAGCATCTGCTTTTTGATCTGTTCTGACTGCACTTTTAAATTCAATAATTTATATTCATCACGGTTGGCAAGCGCCTGGTTATGGGCTGCCCTGTACTGATATGGCGCAGCTACTGTATCACCGAAAATAATTGAATCGGTAAGTTGAAGCTTTTCATCATACGGGATTCCGGTATACTGGCACAAAGACATTGTTGCTAAAGCAATACCATCTTCTGCTTTAAGCCTTTTAGAGCGAAGTTCATTTTGTTTCAACATTATTTTTAACAGGTCATTCTGTAATACAACACCTGATTGATATGCACCGTTAACATCTTTATATAATGTATCCAGCAGCTTTTCGGCAGTAGCAATGGTTTTTAATTTTTCTTTCAGCGATACTACCAGCCAGTAACTTACTTCTGTTTGAAGAACCACTGAATCTTCGGCAAGATTACATTTGTACTGAGCTGCTTCCATTCCTAATTTCGCCAATTGATTTCCTTTTGCGATTCTTCCTCCGGCATAAATAGGTTGCAGCGCTGTAACTCCGCCCAGCATTCCATCTTTTATCATTTGCATGTTTATAGTGGCATCAGGAATATAGGCTCCATAGTTGGAATACAGTGTTTGAATAATATCATTGATACTTTGGTTTTCAAAAGTAACATCAATGTCAACATCGTTTGCATTCATGTCAAACAACGAACTGTTCGATTTGAAAGCGCTTCCCATGGCGGTAATTGTTGGAAAGTATTTGGTATAAGCTGCTTTTTTGGTTTGTATGGCAGCTTCTAATTCCAGCCCGGCATTTTTTATTTTGGCGTTATTGATAAGCGCCATTTTCCTGCATGAATCCAGCGAGTATTGCGCTTGCAGCGGAATAACGATTGACAGAGCTATGATTGTAATTATTTGTGTTTTCATTTTTATAGATTATACTTTTTTATAAACCTGCCAATATACTACCGGCAAAATGGTTACTACCAGGACAAGTGAAAAGACCATCCCAAAACATATCACTACTCCCATGGGCAACCAAAGGGTACTTTTACCAAGGATCATGGGAATTACACCTACTGCAGCAGCTGCGGAAGTAAGAAAGATAGGACGCATTCGACGTTTCCCTGCTTCAAATGCAGCATGTTTTGCATCATATTTTTTTTCTGTCCTTAACTTTTCTGCATACTCAAACATGATAATAGCATTTCTTACTATAATGCCTATCAAACTTACAATTCCCAAAACTGAAGTAATACCAAAATCAATATCAAATATCCATATTCCAATAATAGCACCCAGCAAACTAAGCACTGTTGAAGCAATTCCCAATATAGCAATGCTGATTTTTTTAAATGCAAAAAGCAGGAAAAAGAAGATTATCAATATAGCTATACCAAGCCCTGTAATAATTTCCGGTATAAGATCCTTGTTAACTCCAACTAGTCCGCCATACGAAATTTCAACATCAGAGGGAAGTTGAGGTTTAAGTTTTTGATTTATATATTTTGAAATTTTTGCCATGCTTTTAGGTTGACTTCCCCCGTATTTCAAATCGCATGATACCGTAAGGCAATGCACACCGTTTCGTGTTACAATTTGCGAAGGTTGCCAATCGGGAGAAATAGTTGCTACTTGTCTTAATGGCACCCAAACACCGGGTATCAGGGTTGGGATCATTTCTTCTTTCAGTGATTGAAAATCGGTTTCATTACCTTTTCGCTCTCTTTTGAGTTTAACCGGAACAGCATAATCATCTTCCCATAGCGTAGTTAGTGGTATTCCACTGAAACTAGAAGCCAGGTCAACTGCTAACATAGATTTTGTAATTCCCAAACGGCTTGCTTCTAACTGATCAAGGTCAATTTTTGTACAAGGCTGATAACCGTCGAAATCGGTGTGTATCCACGATAACTCGTTATCCATCGTATGTAAATAAGCCACGAGTTTATCCGCTTCTTCACGTAGTTTCTGAATACTATCGCCGGTAAAGCGAACTTCAATAGGATTCTTCACTGCCTGGTAATCGATCTGTTTAAAACGAAGGATCGCATTTGGAAAATAATTTGAATATTTTTCGGAATAGTCCTGAAGTAATTCTTCTGTGTCTTCATTAGAATTGGTATTGACAATAAACTGCGCGTAATTTTTATCGGGTAGATTAGGTGCGTAGGTTATCATGAAACGTGGGGAACTGGTTCCTATAAATGCAGTTACTGCTTCAACACGGGAATCTTTTAATAAGATATGCTGCATACTGTCGCACACCACAGCTGTTTGATCCAATGAACTTCCTGCAGGCAGATGTATTTCCACAGCAAAACAATCCCGTTCAGCAACAGGCATCATCTGCACAGGCGTAAACATAAACATGATGACAGAAATCAAAATGACTAATAGCCCTACAGAAATAGTAACAACAGGATGCCTGAAACATTTCTTCAATAGCCATTCATAACTTCCCTGCAGTATGGAAAAAAATTTGTTTTGCGCCCTGATGACCATCGACTGTTTTGCGACAGGCTTAGCACGTTTAATAAAACGATATTCAAGAAACGGTGTCATCAGCATGGCAACAACCAATGATACCATAAGTGCAAAACCAAAAGTGTAAGGAAAATGTTTTACAAAATCATTAAGCGGACCTGTAAGTGTGAACAGGAACGGAAAGAAGGCTGCACTCATTGCAAGTGTTGCAATCAACAAAGGTTGAAAATAATCCTTTGCACTTTTTACAGCCGAATGCCAACGCGATAATCCATGTTCAAGGTTGTCAATGTATCCATCAATAACCACAATGGAGTTGTCAACGATCATACCCAGCACAACAATAAGCGCTGCCAGCGTTACTGTGTTCAGCTCCATTCCACAAGCATACATAAATGCCCATGTGATTGCAATAGTTATCGGAATGCCTGATGCTGCTACCAATGCGGAACGTACAGGAAACAACATTAGCATGACAGCAATTACAACCAGTATGGCAAATATTAGATCGCGCATGAATGAACTTACTGAACTGCTTACTACTTTAGGCAAGTCGGTAATACGATATAATGTTACACTTTGCGGAAGTGTTTTTTGAAAATCCTGCAATACCGTTTCCACATTCTTTCCAAACTTCACAATATTATTCCCCGACTGCATTTCAACAGATAATACTAATGCTTCTTCTCCATCTTTATTGATATAACTGACCGGCTTTTCGTATTCTCTTTCAATACGGGCAATATCTTTCAACCTGATCACATTTCCATCAGGGTCGGTATAAATGATCTGTTCGGCAATTTCTTTTTCAGAAGTAAACGGGGTATTAATATGAATAGGAACATTCATATCGCAGTTATCGATAGTTCCGCCCATGCTTAAAAAACCCTGTGTGTATAAATTCAGCATCAATGTTTTTGAGCTGATGCCATAGGTTGCTAATTTCTCCTGCTCTATATAAACAGAAATCTCTTCGTTCCTTTTACCAAAAACTTTTATATTTCCTACAGCTTTTACTGTTCTCAATTTATCGCACAGCTTATCCATATAAGTTTCCAGTTCCCGGTAGCTTTTGTCTTTCGACTCCATAGTTATTAATAGTGATGATGTGTTTCCGAAATCATCATTCACAACTATAGCCAGTACGCCGGAAGGTAACTGGATTTTAAAATCCTTTAACCCGTGTTTTATTTTTGACCATACTTCATCTTTATTATGTACACTTTTACTTAGCTCAACAAATATGTATACAATCCCATCCCTTGAATATGAGTAGGTATTTTTTTTGTCAACTTCCTGGTATGTGAATAAAAAATTCTCTAATGGTTTGGTTAATTGTTTTTCCACTTCTTCGGGTGTTGCTCCCGGGTAAACAGCTGCCACAACACCCTGCCGTATGGTAAAATCAGGGAATTCCTGTTTGTTCATTTCAATCAACCCATATATTCCGAAGCCAACAAATAACGCTACAATCAACCACACAATCTTGTAGTGTTTCATCATTGAATCTATTATGCCTTTATTAATTTTTTTCATTTTGTTCCGGTTTCATTGTAATGCTTATCATTTTTTATACTGGGCTAATGTGTTTCATAATTTTCGCAAACTCATTCTGCAGAAGTATAATTTAATTTTTTCTGATTTTGAATTCATCAGTATTTTAATAAACTTCCTTCACTTACTTTCTGGTATCCTTCAACAATTACGGTATCACCTTGTTTCAGCCCCGATTGAATTATTACATTTTTATTGGTAAGTTCACCAATAGTAACAAAACAACGCTGAGACCTTTTGTTTTTTGCAACCCAAACATAGCGCTGACCTTCATTGGTAATTTGCACAGCATTTACCGGTACCTGTATCTTTGATTCCGATGTATCAGAATATTGAATCAGCGCTTTGCAAACCATTCCCGGAAGTAATTTTTTTTCAGGATTATTTAATTTTACTTTAATATCATAACAATGCGAGAGGATATCTGCTTTAATTCCCTTCTCGGTAATTTTACCTGTGAAAGAAGCATTATTCAACGCCGATACGATAACCTGTACATTTTGCCCAATACTAATGTCAGCAATTTCATTTTCAGGAATACTTACCTTAACGCATAGCTCACTAATATCAACCAACTTGGCTACCGACTCATAAGGAATAACATTCATGCCCTGTTCAATATCCAGCGAACTTATCACACCGGAAATAGGAGCATACATTTTACAATCCTGCAAATTCTTTTTAGCAATTTCAGCTAACGATTTTGCTTCAGTAAATGCAGTCTGAACTTCAACCCACTTTAATTCCGACAGGCTTCTGTTTTTATAAAGTTGTTCTGAACGGGTATACCCGTCTTGCGCTTTGTCAAATGTTGCTTTTGCAACGTTGTATGCATTTTGCGCGGTTGTTTCATTTAAATCTGCGATCAATTGCCCTTTGCTTACCCTGTCGCCTTCCTTTATATAAACATGCTGAACATTCCCTGAAGTCTCAAAACTTAGCGTTGTTGCAAAAGACTCTTCAATAACTCCGACATAATTATGCTCGGTACCTGTTGATGCCGGTTCCATTAACTGTATTTTTACAGGTATTGCATTAGGCTCCGAAGTTTGCTTTTTATTTGTGCAGCCATTAATTATTATGGCAATTACAATAATTGCTGTTGCTGTTTTTATTTTTATCATAATTTCCCTTTTTAAAATTGGAAAGCGAATTCGTGTGTATTGTGTTTTATATTGTTTTCTAGTTGCTTTGATTTTCTTATCATTTTATCAGTCTTCATTTCTGTCTGCTACGGTCAATACATTATCCCCATATATTGTTCCCATGGTGTTCAATGAATCGGAATTAATATATGTTCCCTGATAAACCTCATTGATAATAATCGTGTTTTTATTATATATTTTTCCTGTTGCCTTACTTGTTATGATTCCTGTACCATAAGAGCCTGAAGTACCAAGCATAATTATTTCCGTAAAAGTTGTCGGGTCAAAATCAATTTCATCATCATTGATAGTAGCGTTATAAGTTGATACATTTCCTTCCAATGATGTTTTTACAATCTGAACTTTATCATCTTCACCTATATCAATTATATCAAGCTGTCCGGTATGATTGATCAAGCTCACAGGAATGTTCATCCCATTTATTTTTACAACAACATTCCCTGAAGTTTTGTAAGTATAATCCCCTTCAAAAACTTTTACGCCCTCTTTTTTGCATGATACTAAAAGCAGGCATGCAAGCATCAGTGGAGCCACCATTTTAATTGTATTTTTTTTCATATTTACAGATTTCATATTTCAACTATTTTTTTTCATTAACTGATTTGTGTTATTATTTGATTTTTTTCGATACCAAGAAAATAAAGTTGTTCCGACATTACTTCTATTAATTCTTCTTTGCCGTTTATCAAAAATTTCATCACTGCTTTCACATTGCTGTTAATTATTATTTCTAATACGGTTAGTCCTGCAATGATATTCTTGCAAACAGAGTTTGTTTCTTTTGAAATGTAAAATACTTTTAATTGTTGCGAAAAGCGGCTTTCAAGAATTTTCAGTTCATCGTTATACAACGGATGGTTCTGCATTTTAGGAATACAATAAATTAATGTCAGGAAATTATTCGTATTCTCCGATAATCTTTTTTTCAGAAGATTGAATGTTTTCTGAATACCTTTTTCATCAGTGATGAAAACTAAATGTAAATCATTATTGTTAATAAAGGAGTCAGGGCCGGCTTCGCCTGAATGAATTACTGATGATCGAATTTGTCTTTGTCTTTTCTGCTTGCCCGGTTGCATTGTATCTAATTTGAGAATACAAAATTCCGCAACCTGCGTAACAAAGCTTTTGACTTAAATCAAAAAATAAAAATAAATTATTTCCCTGCCCTTATTCTGCTTAATGTTTCTTGAGTGATTCCAAGGTATGAGGCTATATGCCCCAAGGATACACGCTGAAGGATAGAAGTGTAATTTGTAAGGAAAGCGCTATAACGATCTTCTGCTGTTTGAAATTTTAAATTTATGATAAACTCCGACATTTGCTTTGTCATATCGTAAACCACGTGGAAAGCAAATTTTGCCATCTGTGATTCTTTATCCAGCATCATTTCCATTTCAGAAAATTTTATTGAATATACAATTGAATCTTCCAGCAGTTCACAAAAATCTTTAGCC
Source organism: Bacteroidales bacterium (assembly GCA_035353855.1). Lineage (NCBI taxonomy): Bacteria > Pseudomonadati > Bacteroidota > Bacteroidia > Bacteroidales > Bacteroidales bacterium. Next base: position 22,016 of record DAOQAK010000015.1, read on the forward strand.
GGGTTATTATAATAATAGCTGTCAATTGCGGTAATAAAAGAATTCTCTGGGAAAAACCAGGCTGTTACTTCACGACCATTTTCGGTATGATAATAAGTTCGGGCAAGCCCCTTTTCAATAAAGAAAATGTGGCGGCAAATGTCGTTTTGTTTAAATAAGTAATGTCCTTTAGGAAGTGACTCTTTTTTAAATACGGATATTATGCTTTCTTCTGATTCAGGAGATAATTTAGCAATATTTTTAATATAGGAAAGAAGATTCATCAGTGGAGTTTTTTATAAAAAAATATTTTAAAAATTTTTCAACCCAGCAATGGTCTTCAAAGGATCTTTAGATGAGAAAACATAATTCCCTGCAACAAGAACATCAGCGCCAGATTTTATAAGCATGGCAGCATTTGTATTATCTACACCTCCATCAATTTCAATCAGCGCTTTCGATTTCGATGCATTAATAAGCGCTTTAAGACTTACAACTTTAGAATAGGTATTTTCAATAAATTTTTGTCCGCCAAAACCGGGATTTACCGACATTATGCAAACCAAATCCACATCATTAATGATTTCGGAAAGTACATCCACCGGAGTATGAGGATTGATAACCACCCCGGCTTTCATATTCATTTGTTTTATTGCATGTATCGTTCGGTGCAAATGAACGCTGCCTTCATAATGTACACTTAATATATCTGCTCCGGCTTCATAAAATTTCTCGATATAACGTTCAGGCTGGGTAATCATCAGATGTACATCAAGAGGTTTTTCTGCGACCTGTTTTATTCTTTTGATTACAGGAAATCCAATAGTGATATTGGGAACAAAAACGCCATCCATCACATCAATATGAATCCAGTCGGCTTTGCTTTTATTCAGCATTAATATTCCTTTTTCGAGATTTACAAAATCAGCCGATAATATTGAAGGTGAAATGAGGTGTTTCATAACTTTTTTCAAATTGAATATTGTAAATAATAAATGTCAAATTTATAAAAATAAAATTTCAAAAATAAAAAAGTCAGGCTTCGATAAACTCAGCCTGACCTTTTAGAAAGTATTATTGTTTCATATATTATCCCAAATAAGTTTTTAAAATTTTACTTCTCGATGTATGTTTCAATCTGCGGATTGCTTTTTCTTTTATCTGGCGGACACGCTCACGGGTAAGGTCAAACTTCTCTCCTATTTCTTCCAGTGTTAAAGCATGTTCGCCATTCAAGCCGAAATAAAAACGTATCACATCAGCTTCGCGGGGAGTAAGCGTTGATATAGCCCTGTCGATTTCTTTGCGAAGCGAATCGTAAAGCAAACCCGTTTCAGGAGTAGGACCATCATCATTCCTCAGCACATCATACATATTGGTTTCTTCACCCTGAACGATTGGTGCATCCATTGAAACATGGCGACCTGAATTACGCAGCGATTCTTTTACTTCACCTTCTGAAATCTCAAGCAAATCGGCTATTTCATCAGGATTGGGTTCGCGTTCGTATGTTTGTTCAAGTTGCGAGAATGCTTTATTGATTTTATTGATAGCGCCAATTTTATTTAGCGGAAGCCTAACGATACGGCTTTGTTCTGCCAGCGCCTGTAATATCGACTGACGAATCCACCATACCGCATAAGAGATAAATTTAAATCCCCTGGTTTCATCAAAACGTTGTGCCGCTTTAATCAGTCCCAGGTTCCCTTCATTAATAAGGTCAGGAAGACTCAGACCCTGGTTCTGATACTGTTTGGAAACAGAGACAACAAATCGCAAATTAGCTTTGGTAAGCTTTTCAAGTGCAAACTGGTCACCGGCGCGTATTTTCTGAGCCAAAGCAACTTCTTCCTCGGCAGTAATCAGATCGACTTTTCCTATCTCCTGAAGATATTTATCAAGAGAGGCAGTCTCCCTGTTCGTTACCTGCTTTGTAATTTTAAGTTGTCTCATACACAAATATTATTTATAAACATTAGTTTATACGTATATGCGCCGGACTTTGTTTCATTATTCTTTATTTGTCTTTGGCGGACGTGGTAAAAGTACTTTGCGTGAAAGTTTCATCTTTCCTGTTTTCTTATCAATATCGATAAGCTTAACTTCAATTATATCGCCTTCTTTCAACACATCTTCAACTTTTTCAACACGTGCCCAGTCGATTTCCGAAACATGTAATAATCCGTCTTTGCCCGGTAAAACTTCAACAAAAGCTCCAAAAGGCATAATGCTTTTCACTTTTCCTTTATATACTTCACCTATTTCAGGAACAGCAACAATCTTTTTAATTCTATCTTTTGCAGCTTCTATAGATTCTTTGTCGGCTGCAAAAATATCAATGATACCATACTCTCCCACTTCTTCAATAATAATGGTGGAATTGGTTTCTTTCTGCATTTCCTGGATGATTTTTCCACCGGGTCCTATAACAGCGCCGATAAATTCTTTAGGAATACTCATTTTCTCTATCCTTGGAACATGAGGTTTATAGTCGGTCCTTGGTTCAATGATTGTTTTTTCAATTTCACCAAGTATATGCATTCTTCCGGCTTTTGCCTGCTGTAATGCCTGCATTAAAATTTCATACGAAAGGCCGTCAACTTTAATATCCATCTGGCATGCAGTGATACCATCGCGGGTTCCGCAAACTTTAAAATCCATATCGCCTAAATGATCTTCATCACCAAGGATATCGGAAAGTACTGCATATTTTTTTGTTTCTGTATCAGTGATAAGCCCCATTGCGATTCCAGAAACAGGTTTTTTTATTTTCACGCCTGCATCCATTAATGCCATTGTTCCGGCACATACTGTAGCCATTGATGATGAACCGTTCGATTCCAAAATATCGGAAACAACTCTTATCGTATAAGGATTTTCATCAGATCCGGGGATCATTGGTTTTAAAGCACGCAGTGCAAGATTACCATGACCAATTTCGCGGCGACTTGTACCACGGTTCATTTTTACTTCACCTGTTGAAAATGAAGGGAAATTATAATGCAATATAAAATTGCTTTTGCCTTCAATAACAGCGCCGTCAATAACCTGTTCGTCGAGTTTGGTTCCTAATGTTACCGTGGTAAGCGACTGGGTTTCGCCACGGGTAAAAATTGCTGAACCGTGAGCAGCAGGAAGATAATCTACCTCTGTCCATATCGGGCGTATTTCATCAAGCTTACGGCCATCAAGACGAATGCGGTCATCAAGGATCATGTTGCGCATGGCTTTCTTTTCTACTTCATGATAATAGCGGTCGATAAGTGGTTTTTTTTCGGCACGCTGTTCCTCGGGAATGCTTTCAATGAATTCAGCTTTTATAGCTTCAAAAGCATCTCCACGTTCGTGTTTATTTTTATTTCCTGACTTTGCACATTCGTATGCTTTTTTATAAGTAGCATCATAAACCGCTTTCTTCAGATCAGCATCGTTCACTTCATGGCAATATTCACGTTTGGGGTTAGCTTTTGCAACCATTGCAGCGAGTTCCAGCTGCGCCTTACACTGAATTTTTATAGCATCATGGGCAAACTTCAAAGCTTCTACCATATCGGATTCCGAAATCTCTTTCATTTCACCTTCAACCATCACGATATTATCCATTGATGCTGCCACCATAATATCAAGGTCGGCATAAGAAGCATCAACAAAAGTAGGGTTAACTGAAAATTTTCCATCAATACGAACTACTCTTACTTCGCTGATAGGACCATGAAATGGAATGTCGGAAACTGCAATAGCCGATGAAGCAGCCAAACAGGCAAGTGCATCGGGCATAATATTTTTATCAGCCGATATGAGTGAAATCTGAACTTGTGTTTCTGCATGATAATCGTCGGGGAATAATGGTCTGAGTGCACGGTCAACAAGGCGAGCTATTAATATTTCATATTCCGAAGGGCGAGCTTCTCTTTTAAAGAAACCACCGGGAAAACGTCCTGCGGCAGCATATTTTTCCTGGTAATCAACGGATAAAGGTAAAAAATCAACATTTTCTGCGGCTTCTTTTTTAGTAACGATAGTTGCCAGCAACATGGTATCGCCCATTTTCACAACAGCAGAACCATCGGCTTGCTTAGCCAGTTTACCGGTTTCAATTGTTATTTGTCGGCCATCGCCTAAATCAAAGGTCTTTTGAATTCCTAATTGAGTCATAAAATTTAAATTAAAATACCAGTCCCTTTTATTGAAATGAGATTTCTACAGACTGGAATAAAGTGAATAAAAAAAAATAAATAGTTGTATAATATCATATGTGGAGCACAAACATTCAAAAACACAAAAAAGGCAATAGCATGAATGTATTGCCTTTCTTCTTTCCAGGAAACATAAAAATTACTTCCTGATATTAAGTTTTTTAATAATAGCCCTGTACCGATCTATTTCGGTGTTTTTCAGATAGTCGAGTATTCTTCTTCTTTTAGCAACAAGACCTACAAGAGCACGCTCTGTTCCAAGATCTTTTTTGTTTTCTTTCAGATGCTCAGTAAGGTGAGTTATCCTGTGTGTAAATAAAGCTACTTGTCCTTCTGCAGAACCTGAATCAAACTCAGATTTACCAAATTCTTTAAAAAATTCTCTTTTCTTTTCAGTTGTCAAATACATAAATGCTTACTGTTTAATGTTTTTCTTATCTTAATGGGGTGCAAAAATAAGGAATTCTTTTTATATGAACAAAAAATAAACAAATTTATTTTCATCCCCCTGTTTTTATATTCATTCTTATCCATTTTTAAAAAACGAAAAGAACGGACAATACAGATAGGAACATTTATATACCGACAGAAAAGAGTTTTGCAAAAATATTTTTTTGTTTTCTGTACGGTATAACTCGTTCTAAACAGTTTTGCCTTTGCAAACCTGATAAGAACGAGTATAAATAAAAAGTTTTTGTAATTGCTACCTGTTCCGTATCGGTATATAACATTGCAAATCTAATAATTATTGAGAACATATTTTACAGAAATCTCAAAAGTTTTAGGAATATATGATGTAGAAAGAAACTCAAAACCACCGCCTAAAGTGATAGCATGGTTTTGCACCCCGAATCCGACATATGCAAAATGTTCATCATAAGGATGAAATTTATATTTATATCCTGCACCAAAAAGAAGCCTGTAATAATATTTCCCTGCACCCACATGGTATGGAAATTTTTTACTTACAAAATAATCATTCAGAAAAATAAAACTGTTGTAAGGCTGGTATTGTGAAATCAAATTTAAATGCCATATTGAACTTGCATTCTTGTTCCACGCATAATGATAACCGAACTGGGCAATATATTTCCTTCGAATAATGAAATCACCTTTATCAAAACAATTTACTTCTGGCTGCATAAGATGATCAACAGACACGCCTGCATAAAACCTATCAGAATTTACAAGTAAACCCAATGAAATATCATAATCATCCATTCCATAAATCATCGAATCAAAACTTATAGAATCTGCTGAATACAATACAATATCTTTATTATAAACATATCCCAACTTTAAAGAAGGTGATATATTGATATTATTTTCGAGACTTATTTTCGGGGCATATATTGCTCCCAAATACATTGATGATTTAAGCTGGTTATGTGTCTGGTTAAAATTCCCCAATATTCCTATTCCTCCGCGAAGCATACGCGTATAGGTATCCATAGAAAAAAAATACGAATTATTATCAGGCTTATTTTTATTATCATTATTATTAAAATTAAAGGAAAAGGATGTTTTGCCATTGGCTCCTGCAAACGAAGGGTTATAATATGTTGCAGCCGCCATGATATGGTCGTACGCTACATCGGATTGAGCCCGGCAAAATATAATGCCATGAAAAAGCAAACTAAAAACAAATATGTTTTTTTTAAAAACCATTATAATTAAAGTGAGGTACCAGAACTTTCGACCTTTTAATTTTTCCTTTTTTTGTATTGTTTGTATCAACCTGTTTTAAATAATTTTTTGTATTCTTTGATTTAACAGATGGAACAACAAGTGTTGAAGTATATTTTATATTTACCGGTTTTGCAGGAATGCACAAATCAATATCATTTTCCAATTCTTCAATAAATGATATACCAGAAGAAATTTCTTTATCAGGCTTTATAACATCACAAAGCTCATTATTATTAATATGTATTTTGATTGTTGCATCAGATCTTACCGGTTTGGTTGTATTTTCGGACGGGATTACCTCTTCAGTTATTTCATGATTATCATTTTTTATTTCATGGATTTGATTAATTGAAGCAGAAAGCTTATTCGCCTGAATCATGTTGTGTCCATTCTTAGCAGCAACAACCGGGGCTTTATCTGAATGCATGAAGAATAGTGGTGAAATTATTATTACCAGCGACAACATAAATAATAATATGTTATTGAATAAAAATCCCTTTTTGTTATTTTTCTTGTTGGGCATTTCTTTATCCAGCAACTGCTCAAAATTTTTCCATTGCTCCGGGCTATAACTTTCCATGTTTCTCTCATGTTCAAGAAAGTTGTTTCTGAAAAAATTATCAATATTCATTTTACTCATATCATTATGCTTACAAGGGTGAGTTTTTCTTTTAACATTTTTCTGCTTTCCGACAAATACCACCTTGATGTTCCTTCGCTTACTCCTATTCTTTCGGCAATCTCTTTATGCGAGAACCCATCAATAGCGTATAAATTAAAAACCATGCGATATATATTCGGCAGGTTATGTACCATATCATAAAGTTCATTAATATCGAACATATCCTCTTCTATTTCTATTTTAACAGGAACATCTTTGTAATCGTCAATATATTTAAATACTTCTTTGTATTTTTTATTCGACCTGATATAATCAATTGCTTTGTTTACAATAATTCTTCTTGCCCAACCTTCAAAACTTCCATCGCATTTATACTGTTCAATATTTTTAAACATATTGATAAAACCATCGTTCAATACTTCAAGCGCTTCCTCCCTGTCCTTGATATACCTCACACATACTGCATAAAACCTGCTGAAAAATTTTTCATAAACGAATTTTTGCGCAGAACGTTCGTTCTTTTTACAAGCTTCTATTATTTCTGTATTTATATTCATTTAAATAGCTTAAAAGCTATATTATACTAATTGTTAATTTATAATAGCCTAAAGGATATTTTAAATTTTACAATGGTTATGACGATGATATAAATGTTATAGTACATTTTATTAGACTATTACATATATACAATCGGTATTATTTAGCTTAACAAATATATCTTTTCCGATAAAGTAAAACAATAGTAAACAAACGTAAGTAACAGTACTTAACTATACTGACGTAAAATACAATAAGAACGTTGGTAAAATAACCCATGATAAAGCTAAAATGTCGGACAAACAATCCTCCTGTAACGAACAGGTCGTTCACGACAGGGGAGCTGCATTATCCATGAAATTTCATGCGAACCGCCTGAAGCGCTTGCCAGCTTTGAAACAGTAACATCATAGCTGTATCCAAATTTCATAACACTTGTTTGTATTCCTATAAGAACAATAAATGCATCAGGATTATCAAAACCCTGCCTGAACCAAAGCCCTGTTACAAAAGGATATTTATTAAAATATAACCCATAATTCATTTGTTCAAAATCGCGCTGTTTCATAAAAAGCAGGTTTGGCGAAATATAAGGGTCTTCCAGTTTTCTTCTCCGGCGATGTTGTTCGGTACTTATTACACAACCTATATGCGCTGTATAACGACGCGGCAAATAGGATGTAGCAATAAAACCTTCGTCGGGTGTTGTTAAATGATGTACTGCAAATCCTGCGTAAAAATTTTCGCTATAACCTAAAATTCCTGCACTAAAATCAGGCATCAGGAGGTTTAGCTCTTCAGGACATTTTTCATTTGTTATATACACAAATCCTAACCGGGCATCAATCTGGTCGCCAAAATATAGCTTTTCCCAGTCCAGATTTATTTGCCTGAGAGTTGCCTGAAACCCTGCTTTTATTGAGAAAGACGGTGAAATACTCGCACTATATGAATAAATTCCGGATACGGTATTGGTTTGCAAAACACCCTCGCCTGCATTATCGCTCGTTAGCATTAACCCTACTCCACCCGACATATTTTTAATATACTGATCATATGAAGCATTATACGTTACATATGCCGCAGGAATAGCAGGCCACTGGTTTCGGTAATTCATTATAACTCTCGGGCATATTGCCGAACCTGCAAAAGCAGGATTCAGGTAAATAGGATTGGCATAGAACTGTGTGAAGTGAGGGTCCTGAGCCTTGGTTATACTCATCATAAAAAAGAAAAGTATGGATATTATGTAATATGATTTTTTCATCTTTTTTGTTTTTTTATTTATTCTCTTCTATCACCATTGACGTTTATATTTTTTATAATGTTGGTAAAAACATTAATTTTATTTTAAATCTTTAATCTCTATTTTAAAAACAACTTACCTTATACCAACCCTATACCCGTCAGATAAAAGTATTTATAAACAGAATATTAATTTTAAAATGAAATGGATTGTGATTTTCAAAAAGTAACGATAGATGGAATAATAACTTTATGGACAATATGAATGAATGAATGAATGAATGAATAAGGATTATACTTTCATTGAGGGTTTGTAAACAATTTGTGCTATTGAACTATCAATTACTAACGGCCAGGTTGAGTTACGAAACCATAGGAAAGAAATAACTTTGACAAGTTAATGCACGTAGACACGAAAAGGTTGAAATCGGCTTGCAAGCAGCCACGAAAACGTTAGCCTTCATTAAATTTCATTAAAAAAATAATTAAAAAGACTTGTTTGTATGTAACTTTTAAGTTACATTTGCAAAAACATTAATTGCATGGAAAAGATCCGGACAATTATTTCTTATAAAGGACATTTTGAGAAATTCTTGCTTCGCAGCCTATCAAGGTTCAAAACAAGATTTACAAAATTCTTGAAATTGTAGAATACCAAAAACAAATTCCGACAAAATTCATTAAACATATTGAAGGAACAGATGGACTCTACGAGACAAGGTTCTCACTAGGAAATAATATCTGGAGAGTGTTTTGCTTTTTCGATAAGGGAAAGCTAGTGATACTTTTAAACGGTTTTCAAAAAAAGAATCAAAAGACTCCTCAGTCTGAAATTGGAAAAGCAGTGCGGTTAAGACAAGAATATTTTAATGAAAAAAGGAGAAAATAAAATGACAAAAGCAAACATTAAGACTTGGTCGCAAATAAAGGACGAGCAATTTGGTAAAAAAGGCACCAACAGACGGGATAACCTTGATAGGGAATTTGAGTCATTCAAAATTGGTATTCTCCTCAGGCAAGCAAGAGAATCAAAACATCTGACTCAAGATGAGCTAGCAAAGGTAATTGACAAAAAAAGGACTTACATTTCCCGTGTAGAGAATGACGGTAGTAATATCACTTTACGGACATTGTTCGAGATCGTTGAAAGAGGACTTGGCGGTAAAGTGACAATTGGAATAAAGATTTAACGAAGGCTACCTATGTCTGCTACCAGGCGAACGTGACAACACTGTAGCAGACAAAAACGTATCTTTTCGAAACTCAATATGACAATTGATTATGTATTAAAAATTGAGTGAAAAGAAAATGTATGATTCGCTATTTATTTATTTTTCTGTAAGTAACTCTTTCAATCCATCTGTTTCGTACGTTTTCATTTTCCCGTCTTTATCAGAATAAATAAAATATGCTTCCAGCTCCTTATGCTCCTTTAGGAAGGCTAATGATTTTTCAAGTCCCATTACCATGAATGCGGTATCATAAGCATCAGCATCAATACAATTATCGGCTATTACTGAAACACTCAATAAAGAATGCCTTACAGGATAACCTGTTGCCGGATCGATGGTGTGCGAATATTTTATACCATTCTCAATATAAAATTTCCTATAATTTCCGGCAGTAGTAAGCCCTTTATTTTCCAGATAAATTGTTGCTTTAAGTTCCCGCTCCTCACTATTATCAACAGGTTTTTCAATACCCACATTCCACCGTTTGCCATTTGCTTTTGTTCCTTTCGCAAATACTTCGCCTCCAATTTCAACACAATAATTTTCCACTTCTTTACTTTCCAAATATTTTGAAATTACATCAACCGAATAGCCTTGTGCAATGGCATTAAAATCAAGGCAAATCGCAGGGTTAGATTTTACAAGGTATCCGTTTTCGATTTTTACATTTTTATAATTCACCAGTTTTTTCAAACTATCAATTAATGTATCGCTTATTTTTTCTTTATTTTTAAATCCAAATCCAAAAGCATTTACCAATGGACCTACTGTTACATCCAGCGCACCATTGGTTTGTTCGGAAACAATTTTTGCTTTATTAAAAATATCAGTAAAATATTTATCAACTTTTACAGGATCGCCTGTTTTATTAATTTTTGAGATTAACGAAGTGGAGTCATAAATTGAAACTGATTTATCAAAGTTTTTTAAAATAGAATCAATATCCTTCTGAAAATTTCTGCCCTCATAATCGTAGTACGAAATGGAATATGTTGTCCCCTGTGCCAGTCCTGAAAATTTAATGAATTGTTTTTGTTTACATGAAACAAAAATGCAAAGCGCACATACAACAAAAAAATAAAAAAAATTCTTCCTCATAAAATATATTTTCAGCTGCAAGATTACTAATTTTTAATCATTTGCATTAAACAACACAAAAAAATATTTCGTAAAAACAAAGTGATTGTCGATAATTTTAACCAGAACATCTATTTGTTTTACTAAAATAAAAAATATCCGATTTTTAATATTGATTTAGACACCTTCATTTATTATATTTGTATGCTTTTAACTTTTTATTTAAAATAAATATTAACCCCTAAAACCAAACTTATATGATTAAAAAAATTACGATTTTATCGGTTATCGGCATTATTATTTTTTATTTTATTTATGTTGATAAATATGCTTTCAGTAATAAAGATGGTTCTTCTCCCGGTGGCTATAGTAGTTCTCAGGGCGACAGCTACAAAGATTGTACTGACGATTGTCATGGTGGTACGCCAATAAATGTGACTGGTTGGATTACTACCAATATCCCAACAGCAGGTTATACAGGAGGAACACAATATACAATTTCTGCAACTGCTACAAGCACACAGAAAAAAGGATTTGAACTTACAGCAGAAAAAACGGGGACAACCACTAAAATAGGAACTTTTGCATCCGGCACAGGAACCAAACTTTGTAATAATAGCAAAGCGGTATGTACTTCTAATTGGGCTACAACAAGTCCAAAAACATGGACATTTACATGGATAGCACCTGCTGCAGGAACAGGTTCTGTAACATTTTATGCTTCGTTTGCTCTTAGTTACTCTTCTACAAGAAATTGTTCTTTAGTAGTAGCCGAGGCTTGCACTGCTCCTACATTAAGCATATCACCAACCAGCCCTACAATTTGCAGCGGTAATTCTACAACATTAACCGCAAGCGGAACATCTGCATCATATAGCTGGAGCTCCGGAGGCACAACAGCAGCTATTACCGTTAGTCCCACTACCAATACCACTTATACGGTTACCGGTACTTTATCAGGTTGCACTTCTACTTCAAGTGTAACCGTTAGTGTTACTCAAACACCCACTACACCTACTATAACACAAATAAGCAATTATTTACAGTCATCTGCAACTACCGGAAACCAATGGTATAACAGTTCGGGAGCTATTTCAGGCGCTACAAGTCAAACATACACTCCGCAAACTACCGACACCTATTATGTTATTGTTACTTCCAATAATTGTCCTTCGGCTCATTCCAATTCAATAACAGTAAACACAACAGGTATTGCTGACAATACAAATAATAAAAATTATTTTGAATTGTACCCGAACCCTGCGTACGATTTTTTAACTGTAATTAATCCCGGTATTCAAAATGCTAAATATTCCATTTACAATGTTCAGGGGAAATTATTATACTTTCAACCGGCTGTAAATAAAAATACAACTATCAATATTTCTAATCTTGAAAAAGGTGTGTATTTTATAAAAGCAGAAAGTACTGAAGGAACAACAATAAAAAGATTTATTAAAGAATAAAATAAAAAAGGCTCAGAAATATTTTGAGCCTTTTTTTATTTTTTAATAATTGAATTACTAATTATTTTTAACAACATTAATTTATTAATTAATATAATTAATGTATTATATTTGCATATTGAGCTACAATTTAACCTGTAGATAAAATATTTTGAAAAAAGAATACACAAAAATAAACGTAGGCGAAGTTTACCTCAACGATAACAGGCTTTCAGCAAATCACCCGATAGAAAAAGTTGCGCTTCCTGAATTTGTGAGTATTCCTTTATTTCAGCATTCCGGGAACCCGGCTATACCTATTGTAGAGAAAGACAGCTTTGTAAAAACAGGACAACTCATCGCCAAAGCTGATGGAAGAATATCATCAAATATTCATTCCTCAGTAACAGGAAGAATAATTGAAATAAAAGAAATTACTGAAAAAAAAGAAAGGCACAGGAAAGAAATCGTTATCCGAACCAAAGATGATGTGTGGGAAGAAAATATTGACACCACTGATACTTTAATTAAAGAGATAACTCTGCCTGTTCCGGAAATAATAAACAGGATAAGAGATAACGGAGTTGTTGAATTGAACGGAACAGCTTTCCCGTTACATGTAAAATTATCTGTTCAACACAAGCAAAAAGAAAATATTATTATCATAAACAGCGCCGAAAATGAAGCCTACATATCATCCGATCACAGGTTAATGCTTGAAAAAGGAGAGGAATTATTTATCGGAACTTCAATCTTAATGAAGGTTTACGATACTAATAAAGGGATTATTGCAATTGAGAAAGAAAAAAAAGATGTTTTGAAAAACATGCTGAATATTTCAAAACAATATCCCAATATTGAAATCATTGCTTTGAAAAAAAATGTCCTGTATTATAACCGGCAAAAATTAATAAAAACCCTGACAGGAAAAAATGTTCCGGATAATTCTACCGATCTCCCTGCCGGATACTTAACACATAACATCGCTACTACTTTTGCTGTTTATGAAGCTGTACAAAAAAATAAACCGCTTATTGAAAGAATCATAACAGTAAGCGATTTAGATATAAAAAAGGGAGCTAACTTACAAGTAAGAATTGGAACTCCATTAACTCCCATCTTCGAAAAAGTATGTTCAGTTGATATAAATAAAAAAAGAATTATTAATGGAAATGTAATAAGAGGAAAAGAAATTTTAGAATTACAAACACCAATTAATAAAAAGAGCATCGGTCTTTTTACCTTTTCAAAAAGAGATACATTATTCAAATGCATTCGTTGCTCACAATGTATTAATGCATGCCCTATGGGATTAGAACCCTACCGGCTGGCAATGCATGTGAGGAATTCCGATTTTGTTCTATTGCGAAAAGAAAAAATATTAAACTGTACCAATTGCGGTACATGTGGATATGTTTGTCCAACCGGACGCCCGGTTTTAGACCTTATCAGATACGGAAGAAAAAAAATCACTGAAATTCAAAACAATCCACAAACAGAAATTTAATAAATGAAACTGATTGAACTCCGAAATAACCTTACCCGTCACAGAATAATGTGGAATGTTGTGATAGCGTTATTGCCGGCAATGACAGTATCATTTTATTTTTTTGGTATAAGTGCATTTATATTAACTGTTACAGCAATAGTTTCCTGTCTTCTATTTGAATTCCTGATTCAATATTTCTTTATTGATAAAGAAGATATAACCATACAGGATGGTTCAGCATTTATTACCGGAGTATTGCTTGCATTTAATGTTCCCAGTTCGCTGCCTATATGGATGATGGTACTCGGAAGCCTTATTGCTATTGGTGTTGGCAAAATGCCCTATGGTGGAATTGGCAAAAATATTTTTAACCCGGCTTTAGTAGGGCGAATGTTTCTACTGATTTCATTCCCTGTAGAAATGACCACATGGCCTTTGCCACTTCAAAATTCTTCGTTTCTTACCGATGCTATATCCGGTCCAACAACATTAGGCGCAATAAGAGAAGGAATGCTTAACGGAAAACCTCTTTCCGATATTATGGCTGATGCACCTTCGTACATGGATATGTTTATGGGAAATATTGGGGGTTCACTTGGCGAGGTATCAGCATTTGCAATACTTATAGGTGCATTGTACATGCTATATAAAAAAATTATAACCTGGCATATACCCGTTACATTTATTACTACCGTTTTTGTTTTTACCGGTATATTGTGGTACATGCACCCCGATAAATACGCAGACCCTGTTTTCCATGTACTTGCAGGTGGCTTGATTTTAGGCGCAACATTTATTGCAACAGATATGGTTACCAGCCCAATGTCGGACGGAGGAAAAATTGTATTTGGTATAGGCTGTGGTGTAATAACTGTTTCAATCAGGTCATGGGGATATTATCCCGAAGGTGTTGGATTTGCCATTCTTATTATGAATGCATTCACACCCATGATAAACCAGCTATTCCGTTCGTACAAATACAGAGATAAAACAAATACTTTTTCTTCTACAATTGCGCCTATTATAAAGAATAGAATTGTTGCCTTTATTTTTATTTTCATAGTACTTCTGACCATACTGACCATAGTTTACATTTATACAATCGGACCCATAAATAATGCACATAAGAATTCCGAATTAGATAAGATACGTACGGTTCTTCCTGCTTTTGACAATAACCCCATTGATTCAGCCAAAACAATTGATGAGCTTGTTTTCTATACAGCAAAGAAAGGCGACAGTATTGTAGGTTATGCATGTAAAACATTTACCGATAAAGGATTCAACGGAAGATTTTATTTGCTGGTAGGTTTTAAACCTGATGGAATTATTTATAACACTATTGTTTTGGAACAACACGAAACTCCGGGCTTTGGCGACAGAATGGCATCGGACTGGAACAAACAATTCAATGGAAAAAATCTTACCGAATTCAACCTTAAAGTTAAACAAGACAGTGGCGATGTGGATGCTATATCGGCATCAACCATTAGTTCACGCGCATACTGCGATGCCATCGAAAAGGCATACTTATCCCTGATGAAAAATATTCTGAAAAAATCAGATGTTAAACTAGCATCAGAAATAAATGAGAAATTTATTATTAAAGATATTTCAATATTAAAGAAAGTACTTCCTGCATTCGACAACGATCCATTGAAAGAAGTTAAAACAATTTCTGACCTGGAATGTTTCACTGCAAAGAAAGGGGGTAAAGTTGTAGGTTATGCAATTAAAAGCTCGGGCAAAGGTTATTGCAGTACCGTCTGGATATTAATAGGAGTACTGCCTGACGGAAAAATAAATGGCGCTTGTTTCCTTGAAAATAAAGAAACCATAGGTTATGGAGACAAAGTTGATAACCCTCAATTTCTCGGTCAGTTTAAAGGCAAATTATTTGGCAAATGTGATTTTGAAGTAAAAAAAGATGATGGTGATATTGACGCTGTTTCAGGCTCAACCATTACATCGCGCGCGTTCTGCGAAGCCGTAGCTAAAGCATCGACCATGTTCTGCGATAGTTTATCCACTACAAAAAATGAAGTTAAAAAAGATAGTGTTATTGCACCTCCATCAAAACCGACAATTTATCAATACACCGACAAATCGATTTTCAATAATGTATTACCTGCTTTCAATAATAATCCTTTAACCGAATTCCAATCTGTAAACGGGCTGGATGTATATACAGGAAGAATGAATGGTGTAGTTACTGGCTATGCAATAACTTCATTCTCTAAAAAAGGATTTGGTGGTAAAGTAATTATTTTGGTAGGGTTTAAACCCGATGGAACCATTAACAATACAGCATTTGTTTCAAGTAATGAAACACCCAACTTTCTTGAAATGGTTGAAGAAGCAGGTTACAGAGACCAATATATAGGGAAAAACCCGGCTACATTCAAACTGGCTATTAAATCAGAAGGTGGCGATGTGGATGCGGTTTCAGGAGTTACATATACGTCGCGCTCATTCTGTGATGGTGTTCAAAAAGCATATTCCTCATTTATAAATATTAAAAAATAATGAGACCCATACAAAATATCAGCAAAGGAATTTTAAGGGAAAACCCTGTGTTCATTTTGGTATTGGGATTATGCCCTGCTCTTGCTGTTACCGACTCAATGGTAAAAGCTATTGGCATGGGATTAACAACAACTTTTGTTTTAATATTATCGAATGCTACAGTATCAATTTTTAAAGATAGTATTCTTGAAAAAACCCGTTCTACTGTTTTCCTTGTAATTATAGCAACATTTGTAACTGTTGCCGATTTATTATTAAAAACCTTTTTCCCTGAGTTTGATAAAGCATTAGGAATATATGTTCCATTAATTGTAATCAATAGTATTATTCTCGGACGTGCAGAAAAATTCGCACAAAAAAATAATGTTGTATCATCAATATTCGACGGGTTTTTCATGGGAATAGGTTTTACAATAGCTTTATTATTCCTGGGAACAATCAGGGAAACATTGGGAAATGGTTCTTTCTTAGGATATAAATTTGTAAGCGAGAATTCAAACACCATATTATTTTTTATTCTTCCTCCGGGAGCATTTATTGTGTATGGATTTATAATTGCACTATTTAAATATATTTATAAAAAAAATAAATAGAAAATGGATATATTTAAAATAATATTTCTGTCGTTATTCGTTAACAATGTTGCATTCAATCAATTTCTGGGTGTCCGCCCTTTACTTGGCGACCTGAATAAAGCAGGCACAGCATTACGAACAGGAAGCATTATAGCTTTAGTAATGATATTTGTTAACATGATCAATTTTGTTTTGGAAAATTTTGTTTTGATTCCATTACACCTCGAGTTTCTTCAAATTATAATTTTCATACTGATTGTTATTCATGTATCCATGCTTATTGCTTTTGTGATAAAGAAAATCAGTTTTAAATTTTACAGAAAATCTGCCGACTTTTTTCAGCTTACATCTAACAGTATGGTACTTGGGGTATGCCTGATTATTTTTAAAAGTAATTTCTCTACCCATTTTTTACAATGTGTTATTTATACCATTGCAACAACTGCCGGTTATACTCTTGCACTCATACTGATGGCAACCATTACCAATCAAAATAATTTATCAGGAATGCCTAAAGGCATGAAAGGAATTCCCATATCACTTATCACTATTGGTATTTTAATTTTAGCCTTTATGGGACTGAGCGGGATTTTTTAATTTTAATAAATGTTTTTGTATATTTGTATATCTAATTAAAATAATTTATGAATAGGAAACTTCTTTACTTTATTTTTATCGGTTTTATTTTTTTCATCACTACATTTAGTGCATGTTACTACGATGTATCTGATGAATTATATCCAAATGACGCTGTGGCAGGATGCGACACAGCCAATGTTACCTATGATGCTCAAATTAAAACCCTGTTAAACTCAAAATGTACATCCTGTCATTATACAGGTGGACCCGATTCCCCTTCATTAGACAACCTTACATCTGCTCATGAATATGCTATATCTACTAATGGGCATTTATTATTCGATGAAATTACAAATCCTAATAAAACCATTCCTGAACATGCAAATCTACCGGCTATTACTGATGATTGCCAGAAAGCCCAGATGAAAAAATGGCTCGAAACAGGAGCAAATTGATTTCTTATTTTAAAAAATGAAAAAAATGAAAAGATATTTACTTACTTCTTTCCTAATCATATTTATTACTTCTATTAGTTATGCCCAGCAGGAAACTACGGAATACACCAAAATGACATTTTACGCCAACCGCATTATTAACGGGCATTCTGTTGATCTAACACCACACGGAAAACTCGATTTTAAAATCGGGCACCGCATGGGACGTGTTGACCAGCTCGATAATTTTTTCGGGATCGACCAGGCTACTTCACGCATAGCTCTTGAATATGGCGCTACAGAATGGTGCAACATTGGTGTTGGTCGTAACACTACCGAAAAGCTTGTTGATGGTTTTATTAAAATAAAATTCCTGAAACAGAGCAAAGGTAAACGAAGAATGCCAATAACAGTTACAGGTCTTTCTGCAATGGGATTAAACACCCTCCCCGACCCATCTGTTAATACATTAATCAACGATTATTATTTTACAAATCGCATAACATATGCTCACCAGATTCTTATTGCAAGAAGATTTGGCGATTTATTAAGCTTACAACTTTCACCAACATTGATACACCGCAACCTTGTTCAAACCAAAGATGATATAAATGATGTATTTGCTTTAGGTGTTGGAGGAAGATTAAAATTATCGCATAAAATAGATTTAACTTCCGAATGGTATTATGTTTTCCCAAATCAGGTTTATTCGCAATATAATGGCACAGATGTTGTAAATTCTTTTTCTCTTGGAATTGATATTTATACCGGAAAACACACGTTCCAGCTTCATATAACCAATTCAACAACTATGGCTGAAAAAGGTTTTATTACAGAAACAACCGAAAGATGGGATAAAGGACAGATACATATTGGTTTCAATCTATTAAGGTTCTTTACAATTGCAAACTATTAAAAAATAACCCCTATGACAAAGAAAATTTTAATTTCATTTTTCACTGTAACGATAGCTCTGTTTGTAGCTATTCTGTTCTACTCTACAAAAAGTGTTATAGCTTACACTGATGGAAATCCTCCGGGATGCACAGGCTCACCAGCTGACGGGCAACATTGTGCAACAAATTGTCATAACGACAAATCTATTATTAAAGTTGAAGAAGGTTGGATTACTTCAACCATACCTCAAACAGGATATATTCCTGATTCAACTTATACAATCACATGCACAGCAAAAGGCGAAGCAACATCAACAAAATTCGGATTCGAAGCTTCACCTCAATTTCCTACCGGTAAAACAGCAGGGAAAATGTCTGTAATTAATACAACGGAAACCAAACTTGTTGGCGGGATAAAATACATTACCCAAATTAAGGGTGGTGTTGACGGACAAGGTTCAAGATCGTGGTCATTCAAATGGAAAGCTCCTATTAAAGGTTCCGGACCTCTTACATTTTATGCTGCTTTCATAATTGGCGGAAAACCTGAAACTGCGGTTACTTCTAAATTAGAAATTAAAGAAGCGCAATAAGATTTTATACCGATAAGGAAATGATTTATTCATAACTTATTTTATTTTAAAGGTATTCATGAGCTCACAAGTTCGGTTGCAATAAATTCTTATCGGTATAACAGAATCTTAGCACATTTTGTTTTACAAATTTGCTAAGATTCTGTATAAAATATACAGAAGCCCGAAATTTCATTCGGGCTTTTTTTATTCATTAATTTTTTAAACTACATTTGCAATAAATAATTTTTTCCGAAGAGTAATCAAATGTATATTTTAAAAGTTAAAGGAAGCGCTAAAATACCTGATTATATTCAAATACGCGATGATGATTTCACGTTGATAGCTTATTTCCGAACTGAAAATATTTCCACCGGATTACAACAATGTAAATTACAAGAAAAAGAAAATGAAATAAAAAAAATTATTGATTCCATTTCATTCGGTAAAATTTTTAAACTTCCATTTTAATGCATATGGATACAAACGAAACAATAATATCATTAAATCACACATCTGTTTATCAAAAAAACATACTGATACTTTCTAATGTAAATCTCAGTATCAGTAAAGGCGAATTTGTTTATTTAATTGGTGAAACAGGGAGTGGCAAAAGCAGCCTACTAAAAATTCTATATGCCGATTTACCTTTATTTGAAGGCGAAGGCGTTATTGCAGGATTCAATCTAAAAGAAATAAAAAATAAAGATATTCCATTCTTAAGAAGGAAAATTGGTATCGTGTTCCAGGACTTCCAGCTTTTAATTGATCGCGATGTAAATGAAAATTTATTATTTGTTTTAAAAGCAACCGGTTGGACAGATACAGAAAAAATGCAATCCAAAATACAGGAAGTACTTAATAAAGTCGGGCTTGTAGCAAAAGGGCACAAAATGCCACATCAACTTTCAGGTGGCGAACAACAACGTGTTGTTATAGCAAGAGCATTATTGAACGACCCTGAAATTATTCTTGCCGATGAGCCTACTGGAAACCTCGATCCAAAAACTTCTGAAGATATTTTATCATTGCTTATTGAAATCAGTAAAGCCGGCAAAGCTGTGCTAATGGCCACACATGACTATTCGCTGTTCAATAAATTCCAGTCAAGAACATTGAAATGCGAAAATGGTTCTGTATTGGAAACGCATACCAGTCATCAGGGAAATAATATATCGACCAACTGATTGATATTATAATTTGTTGAATAGATGCTATCGTTCAGCAGTTTTTTTCTTTTTTCAATATCATTACGGGCAAATGGACGAGCAAAATAGTCGAGTACTGCTTTTTTCATTTCAACATTTCCATCACGAATAACGCATAATGATTCAAGACCTGTATCTTCTACCATCGGAGTATTTACAATACAATGCTTTCCTGTGTACAGAGCAGATAATAATTTTAATTTTATACCCGTAGCCTGAAATGTAGGAAGAATATTTATCTGCGCATCTTTTATCAACTTATAAATATCTGCGGTAGTTATTTCAGTTCTTAATGTGATATTGCTGTATTTCTCGGCCGCATGACGCAGCTCTTTGGATGGTTTATTACCAGCAATAATCAAGGGTACATCAATATCATTAAAAATTTCGTTTATAAGGAAAAGACCGGCTTCATTATTTTCACCGACCGAAAGGCTTCCATGATATAACACATAATTCCCAAGACCTTCCTCGATATTGACTTCATCGTTCGGATGAAAGGCTGATACAGAAATTACATTTTTATATTTTTTTGAAAAATATTCTTTATCGTGAAGTGAAATGGCAGCAATACCATCAGCATGTTCGAGAATTTTTTCGTAGCGGCTCAGCTTCTGTGCTTCATTAGAAAAATAATATCTTTTAAAAATATCCTTTTCCACTTTAGCCAGGTTCATGTAATAATCATGTTCAATATTATGCGTACGAACTATTCTTCTTTTCTTTCTGAGGCGTTTGTCATCAAGGTAATAACAGCTATGCAATCCTTCAAAAAGAATAGGGTTATCCGTTTTTGACAGGTTCCTTACCAGGTCTTCGGAGCTTCGTGTTACCACTATATACGGGCGTCTGCGAAAAAGATTGGTTTTAGACACATCTCGTTTATAATAAAAAACATTTTCGCAAAGACTTTCAAGCTCCATCGAACGCTTTCTCCCATATTCAAAACAATGTAGGTTTACTTTGATACCTGCTTTCTTAAAAGCAACAATTTTATAATAGATATCTATCACTCCACCATAGTTAGGAGGACAAGGAATATCAAAGGCAACAATATCAACTTTCTTTTTTTTACTATGCATACTTTTCAAAAACATTCTTCAACACTTTTTCTTCTAATTCCCAATTCAATTTATTTTTTGCAATATTACAATTTTCTTTATAACGTAAAAGTTTTTCTTTATTAACAAGCATTCCGTTTATCTTTTCCGCAATATGTTTCGGCTCATGATTTTCAATACATTCACCGATTTTATATTGTTCAATAATTTTTTTCACTTCAACAAGTGGTGATGCAAGCACCGGAACACCAGCATATATATAATCGAACAATTTATTAGGTAAACTGTATCGGTAATTTATATTTGTATTTTTATCAAGAGTTAAACCTAAATCAGCATGAACAGTGTATTGCACAAGCTTCTCCATTGGTTGACGCGGAATGAAAAATACTTTTTTCTCCAAATTTTTTTCATGTACCATTTGTTTTAATATATCAATTACATCACCTCCGCCAATGATATATAGTACGGCTTCATTTACATATTGCATTGCAAGAACTAATTCTTCAGCGCCCCTGTCGACATTGATACCAGAGCCTTGCAACAAAATAATATTTTTGTTTTCAATAATTCCTAAATCATTTTTTGATTTGAAATCAATATGCGCCTTTACTTCAGGAATATTTCTTACAACTTTTATTTCATTTCCATATTCATCATGGTACAATTTTGCAATGGAATCGTTAACAGTAATGATATCTGATAAATTAGGAAATATCCATTTCTCAATATGCTTCCAGAATTTTTTCACAAATGGTCTTCCTTCAAGTTCAGGAACACCGGTATAATATTCATGCGAATCGTAAACTAAACCTTTCTTTCTGATTTTTTTTACAAGATAATTCGGAAGTAAGGTATCCAGGTCATTTGATACAAGCAGGTCACATTTTTTAAACATTAAAAATAAAAATAAACGAAAATTGTATTCCGCATAAAATAAAAAACCTTTTTCAAACAAAAGGAACATTCGCTCAGTAGAGTATTCCCTGTGATTTAAAGGCAGACTTTTTCTTTGCTTACGTCCGACCAGTAATACATCAAACCCGAGTTTCGTTAATGTAATACAGGTACGGTTTACGCGCTTGTCGGTGCTTAAATCATTTATTACCGATACGATTGCTTTTTTCAATGCTGATAAAAAAATTATTTATTCTCTTACAAAACTATTAATTTTACAGCATATAAATTACAATTATGATTATTTTAGAGAATGTTTCATTAAAACCCTATAATACGTTTGGTATTGATGCAGAAGCGAGAGCTTTTGCAGAGCTGAATACATTACAGGATATTCAAACCTTTTTGAACACAGCCCGGTATAAAAGCAGGCAAAAGCTGATACTTGGTGGAGGCAGCAATATTCTTTTCACTAACGACTTTAACGGAGTAGTTGTAAAAATAAATACAAAAGGGATTATAAAAGTTAAAGAATCGGAACAAAATATTTGGCTGAATGTTCAGTCCGGTGTAGTGTGGAACGATTTTGTAAATTACTGTATTGAAAATAATTTCGGAGGAATAGAAAACCTCGCACTTATTCCCGGAAACGTTGGCAGTTGCCCGATTCAGAATATCGGAGCTTATGGTGTTGAAGTAAAAGACTGCATCGAATCGGTTGAAGTAATTGATATAAAAAGCTTGCAGATGTATGAAATTCCAAACAAAGATTGTAAGTTTGGATATAGAAGCAGCATTTTCAAAAATGAATTAAAAGGAAAAATAATCATCCTTTCGGTTACATTCAAACTTACCAAACAACATCATTTACATCTTGAATATGGCGCCATTCGTGAAGAGTTAAGCAGAACAGGAATCTCACAGCCTACGTTAAAAAATATTGCTGAAGCTGTGTGCAATATCCGAAACTGCAAATTACCCGATCCAAAAGATATTGGCAATTCGGGAAGTTTTTTTAAAAACCCCTCCATCACAGGAAAAGAATTCTTAAAATTAAAATCATCATATCCCGCAATCCCCTCCTATTCCCAAACTGACGGCACTTATAAAATCCCGGCAGGCTGGTTAATTGAGCAATGCGGTTGGAAAGGTTATCGTGAAGGCGATGCAGGTGTTCACGAAAAACAGGCATTAGTGCTGGTAAATTACGGTAATGCTTCAGGTAATGACATTTTACAACTTGCAAAAAAAATTCAAACCTCCGTAAAGGAAAAATTTTCTATAGAACTTGAAATCGAAGTGAATATCATTTCCTGATTTTTTTTATCTTTATGTTTCACAAAATTTATAACGCGCCTATGAAACAAATATTTCTAACTCTATTAATTTTTATTACATTATCAATAAATTTATTTTCGCAGGATTACACTGCATCACAGATTTCATCCAACATGAAAGAAGATGCTTCGGCTGTGATACGATATGATCAAACAGACATTATAATTGAATCGTCAGGGAAATTTAATGAGAAAAGAAAATCTGTTATAACCGTGCTGAATAAGAATGGAGATAATTATGCAGTATTCATGGAACCCTACGATAAATACAGCAAAATATCGGTTGCATATGCAAAGGTGATGAATGAGAACGGAGCAATTATAAAAGAAATTAAAAAAACGGATTTCAAAGATTACAGTTCTTATTCCGAATATACATTATACAGCGACAACAGGGTTATTTATTACAAGCCATTGGTAAATGAATATCCATATACTGTAGAATATGAATGGCTGGTAAAATATAGTTCCACAATGTATCTGCCAAAATGGATACCTCAAAGTTCACCTGATATTTCTGTCGAGAAATCCGTTTTTAATATTTCTACGCCAAAAGAAATGGCTTTCCGTTTCAAAGAATTTAATCTTACAAGAACAGCCGGAATCAATTACGAAAAAGATCAAGATACTTATTCATGGACTGTCGAAAATTTGCCTGCATTCGAAGCAGAACCTTATTCTACAAACCTTATTGAAATTTTACCGGCAGTATTTATCGCTCCCAATAAATTTGAACTGGAGAATTTTTCAGGCAGTATGGAATCGTGGGAAGATTTTGGAAAATGGATAAAAAAATTAAATACAGAGAAGCAAAACCTTGATGATTCAACAGTTGCTAAATTAAACAGGCAGGCAGGCAGTATTACAAATAAAAAAGAAATTGTAAAAACATTATACGAATATCTTCAATCAAAAACAAGGTATGTAAGTGTGCAGCTTGGCATTGGCGGATTTCAGCCTGTTGATGCGGCAACAGTAAAAAAGTTGGGCTATGGCGATTGCAAAGCTTTAAGTAATTATATGATTGCATTACTCAATGCTGTTGGAATAAAATCTTATTACACTTTGATCAAAGCAGGAAATAACAAGAATGTCATTCCCGATTTTCCGGGCTTACAATTTAACCATGTTATCGTTTGTGTTCCTATCGAGAAAGACACGATCTGGCTTGAATGTACTAATCAGCACAATCCTTTTGGTTATATAGGAGGGTTTACTGATAACAGGTATGCTCTGGTGATAAATGAGAACGGAGGAAATTTAGTTCATACAAAGCACTATTTGGAAAAAGATAATTCAAGCACCAGCACAGTATTAATAAAAGTTAATTCGGATGGAAATGCAGATGCTTCAATAAAATCAACAAGTTCAGGACTCAATTATTATTCCTGTGCTGATATGCTAACGCAAACTAAAGAGGAACAAAAAAAATCGCTTTACAATAATTTAAATATTTCCGATTTCGAAATCAATGATTTTAATCTTGAAAAAACATCGAACGATATTCCTACGGTAAAAGGAAATTATAATTTGCTTTTAAAACAATTTGCATCATTAAGTTCAACACGAATTACCATTCCATTAAATTATAAAAACTATAATGTTGAAATTCCTGAAAAGCTTAAGAAACGTAAATCTAAAATTGAAATTCAAAATTCATATTTCTATTCCGATACAATAACCTATGTTTTGCCTGATAGTTTTAAAGTTGAATTTAAACCGGCTGTTGTGGATCTAAGTATGCCTTTCGGTGATTTCACTACCCAGATAAAAGAGTTAAACTACAATGTAGTAAGATATATCAGGACACTCAAAATTTATGAAGGAAAATTTTCACCGGGTATTTATGAAGATTTTATTCAGTTTTTTAAATACATTGATATTTCAGATAAAAATAAATTTGTATTCATTCACAGATAAATTAATTTCAACATTTAAAAATCATCCATTATGGTAAACAGAATTTTTCTTTTCGTTATTTTATTTTTCTACATTCAGATTACCTTTTCACAAAATAATAATAACACATCCCGGTTATCTCCGCTGACCAGAAAATTTTTATCTGAATCGGAAAAAAATATTGATAAAAGTAATTATATCTTTAAAAAAATAAACGGGAAAAATTATTTAAGCGCTTTAATCAAAGTGAGTGATAATACGGATATTTCCAGGCTTTCAAAACTGGATATACTTATTGGCACAAAAGCCGGAAATATATGGACTGTTCAAATCCCACCCGAAAACCTTGAAGCATTTGCTTCGATAAAAGAAATAGAATACATTCAACTTGACGAACCGGTTTTCATTAACCTCGACAGCGCCCGTCATGATACGCATACCGACTCCGTACACCAGGGTATTCAATTACCACAGGCATACACCGGGAAAAATGTTGTAGTTGGTATCATTGATGCTGGTTTTGATTACACGCATCCTGCTTTCCTCGATACAAGCGGAAATAATTACCGCATTAAAAAAGTATGGGAACTTAAAGAAACAGGAACACCACCATCAGGATATACATACGGAAATGAAATAACTGATTCGGCTGCATTATTCAATGATGGCTATGATGTGAATACATTTTCACATGGTTCGCATGTTGCAGGAATAGCCGCAGGTTCGGGCTATGGCAGCAGTAGCGATAATAAAAAATACAGAGGCATTGCTTTTGAAAGCGATTTGATTTTTGTTGGAATCAGGCCGGAACAAAGCGAATGGACAAATACAGGTGCCAGCTCAATTATTGATGGAATAAATTATATTTTTGATTATGCAGAATCTGTCGGCAAGCCTGCTGTTGCCAATTTAAGCTGGGGCTGTACAGTTGGTCCGCATGATGGCACTTCATTATTCAGCCAGGCAGTTGATAATCTTACCGGAGAAGGAAAAATATTTGTTTGCGCTGCAGGAAATAACGGGGCAACAAATATTCACCTTGGAAAAAAATTCAGCGCTAATGATACCTTACTTAAAACGGTTGTAAGTTTTTCGACATACATGAGCGCCAAGAAAACATGGGTAGATGCATGGGGTGATGCATCAGAAAATTTCTGTTCAAAACTTACCTTATGTAATGGCGCAACCCCGGTAGATTCTACAGAGTTTATTTGTCTCGATAATAATATTCATAACATTATTCTTAAAGCTTCCACAGGCGATACTTGTTTTGCAACTATTACAACATCTGCATCTGACTTCAATGGAAAGCCAAGAATATTCTTTGATTTTTTTAATAAATCAGCTAACCGTATTCTTATTACAATAAAAGCAAACAGTGGAACGGTAAACATGTGGATGGGCTATGTTCTGGATTATACTGGCTACTATGGAAATTTTATTGCAGGCGGAATTACCGGCAGTGAAAATGGGAATAAAGATATGACCATAAGCGATTTTGCTTCTACACATTCAGCAATATCTGCTGCGGCATATGTTTCAAAAGTAAAATTCACCAATATCGACGGACAAATCAATACTTACACCGGTTATACTGAAGGGAACATTACATCTTTCTCGAGTCATGGACCTGCTGCTGACAGCCTTACAAAACCTGATATTGCAGCTCCCGGAATGACCATTGCTTCTTCAATTAATTCATTTGACACCAACTATGATGCAGGAGGTACTGACAGGGTTTATGTTGTTACCTGTTATAACGACACGGTAAATAGCCATAATTATTGTTATGCCGTTATGAGTGGTACTTCTATGGCATCGCCAATGACTTCAGGAATTATTGCATTGATGCTTGAAGCAAATCCTTCCCTTACTCCCGGTTTGGTAAAATATATTTTGCAGTCAACCGCAATCACTGATAGTTATACAGGGGTTATTCCTTCTGAAGGAAGTAGTATTTGGGGATATGGAAAAATAAATGCTTATGCAGCTGTAAAGAAATCATGGACCGATGTCAATGTAAATAATATTTCAAACACCGAACTGAATTACATGATATATCCGAATCCCAACAACGGGAACTTCAGTATTGATTATATTTCCAAAACGGATGAAGAAATAAATATTTCTATTATTGATATTCTTGGAAAAAATATTTTATCCGAAAACTGGAAAGTAAATACAGGCATTAATTCTGAAAGATTTAATTTTTCAGATGTAACAACAGGAATTTATTTCATTAAAATTTCTTCTTTAGAAGGAACATCCGTTTATAAAATGATCGTAAAATAATATAAATAATAAGAACACGTTGATTCTAAAATATAATTTATTTACCAATGAAAAAATATTTATTAATAATCTTTGGAATTACAATTCTATTTTCCTGTTCAAAAAAAGACAATGATTCATCCATCACCAGTTGCTCAAAAGATGCAAGTAATTATTCCGATACCAGTGGAATAACATTTAATATCACGAAAGAAACCTGGTTCCTTATTCGTTACGATGATGGCGGAGGCTCGGTAAATATGATGCTTGCAGGGAAAACCAACGGAGATAGTGCAAAAATCAGGACTTCGGGCGATGGAGTATTTACTTATCTTAAATTAAATATGGATACTGCAAAAAAATTTGATTCTAATATTGAAATTTCTTTTAGTTATGGTTCAGTTAATGAAAATGAATTTAATGAAAATACCAACATCATGGTATTTAAAGGAAATGACACACTTAATGTACCATTAGAAAGTTGTACTCTTAAATATTAATTTCAAACAATAAAGAAATCGTGGCAAATCAAGAAATTGAAAATAAATTATCCGAACTATTCAGAACATGGTCGGGAACTGATTTGAATACAATTACGGAGTTACCTTCGTCCGGTTCATACCGCCGTTATTACAGGATATGTAGCAAATCAACTTCTGTTATTGGCGCTTTTAATAACGATATCCGCGAAAATCAGGCTTTCTTCACTTTTACCAAACATTTTTTCAGGAACAAATTAAATGTCCCTGAAATATATAAAATAGCCGACGACCAGCAAATATATCTTTTACAGGATTTAGGGAACACCACACTTTTCGGATGGCTTACTGAAAAAAGAAAAGAAGAAAGTTTTTCATCATCAATCATTGAAACATATAAAAAAGTAATTTCTGCCCTGCCCCTTTTTCAAATCAAATATTCCAAAGACCTTGATTATTCTGTTTGTTACCCGCGTGCTATGTTTGATAAACAATCGATGCTTTGGGATTTAAGTTATTTCAAATATTATTTTCTGAAACTATCGCAAATTGCATTTGATGAACAAAAACTGGAAGATGATTTTCAAACTCTTTCGAATTATTTACTTCAAACCGATTGCAATAATTTTTTATACCGCGACTTCCAGTCCAGGAACATAATGCTTTTCAATAATACACCATACTTCATCGATTACCAGGGTGGAAGAAAAGGTGCATTGCAATACGATATAGCTTCGCTGCTTTATGATGCAAAAGCCGATATTCCACAGGAAACAAAAAATATGCTTCTCGATTTTTATATGGATACCGTTTCACAATATATTAATATCGACAGAAAAAAATTCAGTGAATTATATTATGGATACGTGTTGATTCGTATCATGCAGGCATTAGGAGCATATGGATTCCGTGGGTTTTACGAAAAGAAAGAACATTTCCTGCAAAGCATTCCATACGCATTAGATAATTTAAAATGGCTTTTAAATAACACTTCACTGCCAATAAATATTCCAACATTAAAAAATCTTCTTGAAAAACTTACGCTCTCTGAAAAGCTTTATAATCTTGGCAAACATGAAAATAAATTAACTGTAGCTATAAATAGTTTTTCATTTAAAAAAGGAATGCCTGATGATAATTCAGGCAATGGCGGTGGTTTTGTTTTCGATTGCAGAGCTTTGAATAATCCCGGCAGATACGACGAACTGAAACAACTCACGGGAAAAGACAAAGAAGTAATAGAGTTCCTTCAGCGCGAACCTGAGATTTACGAATTCATGAACCATGTATACGGCCTGGTTGATAAAACTATTGAAAATTATATTTCCAGGAAATTTTCTCATTTGATGATTAGTTTCGGATGTACAGGCGGGCAGCATCGTTCGGTGTTTTGCGCCAACATGCTTTATGAACATATTAATCAAAAGTTTAAAATTAAAACTACATTAACTCATCGGGAACTTAATAATATCAAAGCATGAAAGCAATGATATTCGCTGCCGGTCTTGGCACCCGTTTAAAGCCCATAACTGACAACATTCCAAAAGCGCTTGTCACGGTAAATGGGATTCCTTTACTTGAGCATGTCATTATTAAACTTGCTTCTTCAGGGTTCAATGAAATTATTGTTAACACTCATCATTTTCATGAGAAGATTATAAACTTCCTTCAAGAAAAAAAATATTTCGGAATTCAAATTAAAATCTCTGACGAAAGCGATAAGCTACTTGACACAGGTGGCGGACTAAAAAAAGCATCATGGTTCTTTAGCGATAACAAACCTTTCCTTGTTTATAACGTTGATGTTATTTCTGATATTGATTTGAATAACCTGTATTATTCACACATCTGTTCAAATGCCATTGCAACAATAGCTGTAAGAGAAAGACAAACACAACGATATTTTCTTTTCAATGAAAACATGAATTTGTGCGGATGGAAAAATACAAAAACAAACGAACAAATCATTTCAAGAAATTCTTCAGAGAAAATAATACCATTGGCATTTAGCGGCATTCATATTATCAATCCACAAATTTTTGAATTGATTACCGAACAAGGAAAATTTTCGATGACCGATGTTTATTTACGACTTTCAACTTATCGCGACATTAAAGGATACCTGCATAATTCCGGTTATTGGTTCGACCTCGGAAAACCTGAAACCATTAACGAAGTAGAGAATATTTTAAAACGTAACCATTCATTAAATGAATAAGATTATCGATAGACCATTATTCTGGATTCTGCTGCTTTGCCTGCTGTTATTGCCTTTTCTTATTCTTTCGTTTTACAGTCATCCTTCTGCCGATGATTATATAATTGCAGCAGTAATCAGGGAAAAAGGGATATACGAGCATTTCAAACAGGTGTATTTTGAATGGAGCGGAAGATATTTTTCAACAATTATCTCATTATTCTCGCCTCTTGTCTTCGGTTGGATTTTCGGATATAAAATAATCCCTTTTCTTCTTATCATTCTTTTTTATTTTAGCATCTGCTTCTTTTTTCGAAGTATTTTCCGTGAATCGTTAACACTAATAAAAACACATCTTATATCGCTTTTCATCATCATCCTTTTTTTTAACAAAATGCCTTCAACTGCTGAAGGGATATACTGGATCAGCTCCTCATTAAATTATTTTCTTTCTATTATTTTTATTTTATTTTTCTTCTCAATTATAATAAGAGTATGGAATAAGACCAATGTTAAAAATTCATCTAACATATTTCTTTGTCTGCTTCCTGTCATCATTATTGGCAGTAATGAAATAAGCATGATATTTATTGATGAAATTTTATTTACAATCATTATCACACAATTTATTTTGAAAAGAAAAATTAAACCCGTTATACTTATATCTGCTGGTTGTGCATTAATTGCAAGTCTATTTGAAATCAGTACACCCGGGAACTTTTTCAAAATGGATTCCTTCCCGGTACATTCCAATTTATTGCTTGCTTTAAAATTATCTTCCATTTCATTTTTAAAAATCGGTGGAACATATTTAAAAGACCCTGTATTTATTATTGGATCCATGTTATTTATTTCATTTCTGCCAACATTATACAAAAATGAGAACATTCAAAAGGTTATTATCTTTCCACCATACATTACAGTCCCTGTAAGTATTATAATTATCATCAGTCTTTATTTTATTGTTTCGTTCAGTACAGGGATGAATCCGGCTTTAAGAATACATAATGAAGTTGGTTTTATTTTTATTTTTATGTGGTTTTATAATATCATTGTCTTACATAATTATTTTTTCAAGCTGAATAAAATTGAAATGATCGAAGTACCTGATTTACTTATAAAACTTTTAAGTATAGGCGCCATAATCATTATCGTTTCTGATTTCAATAAGGAACCCGGAAAAGAGATTTCTCCCGAAGGAAATATTTTCCGTGCAGGCTATGATTTAATTATTAATGCGCAAACATATAATTCCGAACTTAATAAACGTGAAGCTTTAATTCAGGAATCCGTTGCGAAAAATATTAAATATCTCGAAGTGCCTGCATTAACTAAAATCCCTACAACAATACATTTTATTGATATTTCCGATAAAACATACGATTGGATAAATATTAGTACGGCAGAATATTTCGGGCTTGACTCAATAAAAATTTCAACACCATGACATTCATTGAAAAGCTCACCGAATATATTATTTCCAGTTATGAAGAACAACTGAAAGATATTTGCATAGTACTGCCTAACAGGCGTGCCGGGCTTTACCTTAAAAAACACATTCCGCTTAAACTAAAAAAAATAACTTTTGCCCCATCTGTTTTTTCTATAGAAGATTTTGTTTGCCATATTACAGGAATTAATATTGCTGATTCTTTATCATTGATTACTGAATTATTTCATGTTTATCAAAATATTGAAAAAGAAAAAGCGCAAAGCTTTGATGAATTTTTATACTGGGCACAGGTTCTGATAAGTGATTATAATGACTGCGATATAAACCTTGCCGACACGGTGCAGGTTTTTAAATTACTGAATGAAACCAAAGCCATCAGTCAATGGAACCTGGAGCAGCAACCCCTTACAGAACACGAAAAAGATTACCTGGATTTTTATAATTCATTAAGTAAATATTATCCTGAATTCATTTTACAGCTTCTGAATAAAAATATCGCTTACCAGGGGCTGATATATAAAAAAGCTGCCGAAAAAATTGAAACATACATAAGCGAAACAAAATTTCAAAAAATTATTTTCGCTGGATTTAACGCGCTCACTGCTTCGGAAGAAAAAATCATTAAAACGCTTACACAATCAGGAATAGCAGAAATACTTTGGGATTACGACAAATATTATTCTGAAAATAAAAATCATGAAGCGGGACATTTTTCCAGGAAATACAAGGAAGAATGGAACCTTAGCGAAATGAAATGGAATGAAGATCACTTTAGCGAATATCCCAAAAACATTCACATAACAGGTGTTCCATTGAGCATTGGCCAGGCAGAATATGCCGGACAGATCGTATCAGAAATGTCCGACTCCGAAATCAACTCCGAAAAAACAGCAATAGTCCTGGCTGACGAGAATTTACTTACTGCTGTATTATATTGCATCCCTGAAAAAGTAAAGCATCTAAATATCACTATGGGCTACCCGCTTGCAAATACAGCCGCTTATGCTTTATTTGAAAGTATTTTCAAACTTTTTATCAATGCTGAAAAATATAAAAGTTCTGAAAATTACAGGTACTATTATAAAGATATTTCTGATTTTCTGAATCATCCTTATAGCCGGAGTTTATTGAACACGAAAGAAAATCCGCATATTGCCGACCATCTTATTGAAACCTTTTATTCAGCAAATCGCAGCTTTTTCTCGCAGGAAAATATCAGGAAACTTTTAGTAAATACGAACCTTGATTTTATTTTCGAAATAGAAAACAATTTAATTTCTCACCTCAATGAAATATTGCTGAAGTTCATCAACGCTTTTCGCAAAAGTTTAGAAGATAACAAAACGCAAAACAGCGATATGGAAATGGAATATCTTTTTCATTTTGCTGTTATCATTAATAAGTTAAAAAATATTACAAATGAATCGGGTTATATCAATGAATTAAAAACCCTGCATTCACTTTTCAGTGAAATTTCATCAACTACAAATATCCCGTTTGTTGGCGAGCCGCTGAAAGGTTTGCAAATAATGGGAATGCTTGAAACGCGCACACTCGATTTTGAAAATATCATTTTACTTTCTGTAAACGAAAATATTCTTCCTGCCGGAAAACATACGAATACTTTCATACCTTTCGATATAAGAAATGCTATAGGACTAAGCAATTACAAACAGAAAGAATCCATATTCGCATACCATTTCTACAGGCTTATTCAACGTGCCAAAAATATACATATCCTGTATAATACTCAAAGCGATCATTTCGGAAGTGGCGAAAAAAGTCGTTTCATAACACAACTACTCGAAGAACTTCCAAAATATAACGATAAGTGTAAAATAACCGAACAGGTTCTTATAAATAACATTTCGCTTTCTGCACAACAACAACCTATCCTGATTCAAAAAACTTCTGAAATTATTGCAACACTTCAATCATATATAGAAAATGGAATTTCGCCTTCAGCGCTTAATTCATACATAAGCTGTCCCCTGAAATTTTATTTCAATTACGCTGAAAAAATTTCCGAAACCGATGATGTTGCTGAAACTATTGATGCAGCAACACTTGGAACGGTCATACACCATGTGCTGAAAAACCTGTTCCAGGATTTCATAAATAAAAATATTACTGTTGATGATATAAAGAAAATGCATGCGAATTCAGCAAAAGCATGCGAAGAAGCTTTTCGAATTTGTTATCCTGAAGGAGATATCAAATCAGGGAAAAATCTTTTAATTTCGAAAGTTGCGCTAAAGATCATTACTAATTTCCTTAATACAGAAAGTAGTTTTATTGACACACTGAATAATGCAAAGCAAAATCTTTTCATAAAACAATTAGAAGAAAAATTCAAAGCCAATGTGCCGGAAATAAACATTTCCGGAAAAATAATAAAAGCTGTACTTTCAGGGAACATTGACCGGATAGACCAAGCAGGAAATACCACAAGGATCATTGATTACAAAACCGGGAATATTAATAATAACGAATTAAAAGTTAAAGAATGGGACGACTTGCTTTCCAATTCCAAACTTTCAAAAAGCCTTCAGCTATTATGCTATGCCTATGTTTACATGAACAGCATCAATACCGACAAGATTTCGTTAGGAATTATTTCATTCAGGAATATCGATAAAGGATTTTTGCCTGTATCAATTCCGGATGCTGCTGACGGGCTTTTTAACAGAGAAGCGATGACCGAATTTGAAAATATTTTAACTGCTATTATCAGTAATATTCTAAATACTGAAACCCCGTTCATGCAAACCGAAGATTTGAAAACCTGCGTGAATTGTGTTTATTCGGGTATATGTAACCGATAATTACCTCAGCCCTTATTGCCTTTCAATAAAATTAAAATTGGTTTTCCCATTAAATTTTTCGTAACTTTACAATTAAATATTCTGTTATGAAAAACATTTTTTTTATTTTATTTTTATTTCTGTTCACATCAAACATATCAGGGCAAAACTCGCAAACCCTTACCCCTAGCGAAGCAGAAGTCCTGGTAAATGTTACAGTAACGAATTTTCAAAACGTGCCGCGTACGAACGAACTGATCATTTTTTCAGGGCAAACCAACAAGAAAATAATTTCCGACACTACCAATGCTTCAGGGAAATTTTCAATACTTCTTCCCAAAGGTGATACTTATCGAATCATTTACAAAGACTTTACCGACAGTACTGATTACAGCACTGTTGAAATTCCTTCTACACCCGGAAAATTCACTTCTGAAGTTACGATACAGGTTGAACCTGCAAAAACTTATACATTAAAAAATGTATTCTTTGATACAGGACTTGCAACTTTAAAACCTGAATCATATCAAGCGCTTAACGAACTGGTAGATATTCTGAAATTAAAACCTTCAATGGTTATTGAAATAGAAGGGCATACTGATAACACAGGAACAAAAGAAATAAATCAAAAGCTTTCACAAAGCCGCGCTGAGTCTGTTAGAAATTATTTGATAAAAAAAGGAATAGCTGCTTCTCGAGTAACAGCAGCCGGATACGGCGATACTTTACCTATTGCCGATAATTCAACCGATGAAGGCAAAGCAAAAAACAGAAGAACAGAAGTGAAAATCGTTAAAGAATAAAATAGGCAAAAGGAAATTCAGAAGTCGGAAGTTATACCAATTGATAGTTCCTACTTATACTTGCCAAAGCAAAATTTAATAAATCCGAGAGCAATTGAAACAGTAGGATTATCTTTTTTAACGAATGTAACTATATCGCGTGATGCAATTCCCATTTGCCATGAATTATCTTTCGACGAAATGGTAACTCCCATCGGAATTACAAAACCCGAATTTCCGCCTGTATAAAACCCTGCTGATAGCGTCAACATTTTAAAGAAACAAATTGATGCACCACCACCAATGATTGCTTTATCAAAACTACCTGCATTATCATTAACAGGAATATAGCAATCAGCGCCTATACTGGAGCGAAAACCAAACAGGTAATTAACACCAAAACGCATATTTGCAGGCAATCCTATGGTTTGTGATTGCTGTCCTTTCCAATTAAAAAGGCTGCTATCCTGGATTAATGCCTTGGTTTCTTTTATCATATTAAAATTCGAAAACCCATCAAAATTCACATTATTTATTAATGTATCCTTTGCCTGGTAAACATTGCCATCCCATTTTATTGAACCGATGTCGTTCAATGCAGCGCTTATTTTTAATTTTTTCTTTATCTCTATTGTTGCACCAAAGTCGAATCCAAAACCTGAACCCACCGTTTTCATAGCATTACCAGCAATTTCCGATGGTGTGCTGTTAGCATAATTTATTCCCATAAAAGGAGTCGTTGCTGAATAGCCAGTCAGTTGCTTGTTTTCAGCTTTAATATCAATGATACCATATCCTGCCAGGTATTTTATACCAATACCAGCATATAATGAAAATGTATTTGATGAAATTATTTTTTTCCCATAACCAACAACATATTCCCTGTACCATACTCCAGCTATTTTTGAACCGTCGGCTAATTCTCCAAATGTTTTTGGGACTTTTGCATAACCGGCGGTATCGGTACCATTTACCACCAATGAGTCGAAATAAGATGCATTGTAACCTTCGAAAACTATTTCAGCAAAATCTTTATTGAAGAACGTATTAAAGTTTGTACGTTCTCTAACAGTAAATCCAAGTCCGCCAAATTTTTCTTTTTGAAACGACAATGACAACCATGCCACATCAAGGTTTACAGAAAACTTATTACTGGCAAATTCTTCTGCTGCTGCAATTTTTTCTTCCGGGGTAAAACTTGTTTCATGATTAAAAATAAAGTCTTGTTTTATTTCTTTTTTCTGTAATGCATCGGAATATACTGAAGCGCCAATTTCGAGCAAGCTTACATGAAACACTGCCGAATCTCTTGTAAAACCAATGTTTGCAGGATTAATACCCAAACACTGGTAATCCGACAAATATGCCGTTGTCACACCCGAGCCCGAAGCGCTTACTGAACTTATTTCTTTCTGCGAATACGTTATTGTAGTTACCGCAAGACCGATAATTAGAGTAAGTATTTTTTTCATATTTTTTTAGTTATTAGTTTGGAGGTATTAGTAAATATTTTTCGTATATAATTTATTATAATGTTTGTTATACATTAAACCATTTACTTTTGTTTGTTGTTTATGGTTTGTGGAAGTTTTCTCCTATAACAATTTATACATTCAACTAAAACCAGCAGCTACAAACCTTCAACAATCAACTATTTTTTTTTACAAACCTACCTAATTTTTTAAAAATATACAAATACCTTATTTATTCACTTAAAAGAATCGCGATAAAAATTTTAAGTGAACTTGAAATTTATTTAAAATTATTTCAATAAATTAATATTAATCTTTAGTTTGTGCTAAAGCCCAATTTCATTGAGCTTTATTAACCCCGGCCTTAAGGTTGGGGTTATTGTGAAACCCAGACTTATCAAGGACTTTAGTCCTTACATAAAAAAATACCGAACTGTTGCTGAATATTTCTTGAATATTAAAAACAATATTCTTTCCCGGAATTATTTTTACATTTGATACATATCAAAATAAATTTTACCAGAAAAAAATATGAAAACATTTCGTCTAATTCTTGGGTATATAATAGGATTTTCAATGTTCTGTATTTTTATTCCCTATTTATTGATTGTTGGTTCAAATAATCCTTGGCCATTCCCTGAGCTGAATTTTATTCCAAATATTTATTTACGGTCAATAATAGCTTTCCCAATATTTTGTATTGGGTTGCTATTTGCAATATGGTCGAATATTTTTTTACTAACTAAAGGCGAAGGGGGACCTGTAGATGTTTTCAATGTTGCCATAAGCCCAAGGTCAATAAAATTAGTTGTTACCGGGCCATATAAATTTTCAAGGAACCCAATGGTATTTGGAGCGCTTTCAATTTATTTTTCTATTTCTGTATTTGTAAACTCATTATATGATATAATAATAATTTTATTGATCATTCCGTTAGCAATACTCTACTTAAAACTTACTGAAGAAAAAAGATTGATCAAGGATTTTGGAGAAGAATATTTATTATACCGGTCGAAAGTCCCGATGATTGTTCCATTTACAAAAATCAGAAAAAGAACAACCACATAAAATATTATCAACTCATTAAAAAAGTATTTTCATCTAACAAAAATATTTTATATTTGATTCTTAAACCAAATTAAAAAAACTATGGAAAACCAATACCCAAATTACCAGCAACAAGGCGCAATGCCATACAATTCAACATTAACCCCTGCCTCGTTAGAATATTTACGCGGCACTGCATCATGGATGAAATTCATGAGCATCTTAGGATTCATATTTTGTGGATTCATTGTAATTGTTGCGCTAATAGCCATGGGAACAGCCAGCACATTTGGCGGAATGTACGGAGCCGGATTAGGTGCAGGTGTTTTTATTGTGTATTTAATTATGGCTGTAATTATTCTTTTCCCCAATATTTTCTTATTTAATTATGCCCGTGGTATACAAAATTATTTCGCAACAAATAATGTTGGCGCTCTTGAGAATGCTTTCCAGATGCAGAAAAGATACTGGGTATATATGGGTGTATTAGCTATTATTTATCTTTCAATTATAGTTCTTGCATTGATAATAGCACTGGCTGCCGGAACAATGATGCGATACTAAAAATTAAATAAAAAATGTCAGGCACAGCAGCAGCTGCAATTGCAATAAAAATAAAAAAAATAGTTGCCCGTTTCAGGGAACTAAATGCGACAACACCAGATAATGCAGTATCAATAGAATCTGCAGGATTTCACAAAAGCAGAATATTCTCCAGGTTAATAAACCGAGGAGTTCTGGTTGAAACAAATCCTGATAAATTCTACCTTGATGAACTGGCATATCTAAAACAAAGACATAGAAGATTGATCATTCTTCTTTCACTTCTTATTATTGTTACTGTAATATTATTATTTACAAACAATTTTAAGTAAACTATTTTATCAGATAAAAGTGATCCATGACTATAAAAATTAAATTATTATTCCTTATCATATTCGTAGCATTTATTGCTTTTTCCTGTAAGCCGACAGAAAATTTCAAACAATTACAAACCACCTATATTCCCGATGCCATTTCGGGATTATATATTGGGATGCCATTGGATGAATTGAAAGATTTACGCGGAGCTCACAAATTATCATTTACACAGAAAAAAGAATTATCCATTTTTAAGGAAGAATATTCTAAAGACAGCATTAACATCATCCAATATCAATTCGACAAAAAGAATAAATTATGCGAGATCATCATTGAATATTACAGCGATTACAATGTATATAAAAAATTAAAGGCAAGTCTGGGCGAGCCCAATTTTGGCAATCAATGGCTTATCACACTGGATGAAAAATTTAAACTGCGGATTTGGGGATATGCCAACAGCTTGTGTATTGCCAATGACAAACAATTTAAAGAATAAATTATGAGAACTATCGGGTTACTCGGAGGAACAAGTTGGGAATCGACTCTGGAATATTACAGGATAATAAATAAAGAAGTTAGTCAAAGGTTAGGTAAATTGCATTCGGCAAAAATTGCAATGTATTCTATCGATTTTCAGGAAATGCAATCGTTTGTTGAGAAAAACGATTTCAAAGCCATGCTCGATTTTTTAATTGCAGCAGCAAAAAAAGTTGAAGCTGCCGGTGCGGAATGCTTGCTAATATGTGCAAACACGCCCCATATTTTTGCTGACGAAATTCATCAAAGCATTTCAATTCCTTTAATACACATTGCTGATGTAACTGCAAAAAAGATCAAAGAAAAAGGATTTACAAAAGCAGGACTGCTGGGAACAAAACTAACCATGGAGTTGCCTTTTTACACAGAAAGACTTAAAAATAATTTCAATATTGATGTAATTGTTCCACCTGAAAATGTTAGGAGTTATATTCATCAAACTATCATTGGCGATTTCTTTGCCGGCAGGTTTACAGAAGAAACAAAAAAGAATTATCTTTCTATAATGAACGATTTAAAAACCCGGGGCGCTGAATGCATTATTCTTGGATGTACCGAAATTCCGTTACTTGTACAGCAATCCGACACGGATATTCCATTATTTGACACACTTGACATTCATGCAAAAGCAGCTGTTGACTTTGCTTTGCAATAATATAATTTCATTTAATGAAACAAAAAGATTTATTTTTCAGTTTACTTGTAGTAATAATTCTTCTTCCATTTTTACCATTGCCAATATTTGCAGGTTTTCAGAAATCATTTCTTTATAACGAAGAATATTGGTTTCTCACCAGCTTTATAAAATTTGCTTTACTTGCCACTCTTGGTGAAGTTATAGGGCTGCGTATAAAAACAGGAAATTATAATGCTCCCGGTTTTGGAATCATGCCACGTGCTGTTGTTTGGGGATTTTTAGGCATCTCCATCAAAATGGCCTTTGTTGTTTTTGGTGCAGGTGTTCCTATATTTCTCGAAAAAAGTTGCGGATTACAACATGCTATTGATTCAATGAAATTAAAAGATTTTTTTGATGCTTCTGATAACGGACTTGGCGGAATTCGACTGCTCACTGCATTTTCAATAAGCGCATTAATGAATATTATTTTCGCACCGGTAATGATGACCTTCCATAAAATCACTGACACACATATCACCAGTAACGGAGGCACTATCAGAGGATTTTTCAAACCCATTCCATTTGGAAAAATATTTCCTTCAATAAACTGGTTAGTTCAATGGGATTTTGTTTTCAAACGTACCATACCATTTTTCTGGATACCTGCACACACTGTCACTTTCCTAATGCCCAACGAATACAGGGTGGCATTTGCAGCAATACTGGGTATTGCCCTGGGAATCATTCTTTCAATTGCAAGTATGAAAGGGAAGAAATAATAATGAATCACTGATGTTATGCAAAATCATAATTTGTATCGAAACAACATTATTTTATTATATGTCCCGTTAGGGACAATAGCCTGGTAAAAAAGACACAACTCACTTCTTATTGTACCGTAGGTACTACACTTTCATGATTATATAGCTTTCAAGTATGTTCGGCTATTTGGGTTATGCCTACCTGCCTCGTCGGCCCCTTACCATCGAAGCGGGCAAGGCGGGCGGCATATACTCTTAAAATCCTTATTAATACAGTTTTTAAAATTTTATTTTGAGTTTTGCGTATCATCAATGAATCAGTTAAAAATTAAAAATTATTTTCAGTTTGACTTTCCTGTTTTTCTGAAATTCATCATTCCCTGAAATATTTTTTTCAGGATTCCTTCATATCACAAAAAAAAAATATATTTTTATCACCTCAAATAAAGTATAATATATAAAATATAAATATCATGAAAGATACTCCTATTAACTACGAAGTGGTAAAGAGGAAAATAGCAGAAAGCAAAATCCCCAATATTGGTAAAGCAACAATACGCGAAATAAAAAAATTAATCAATGAAATTGAAAAGGAAACCGGTTCAAAATATATCCGTATGGAAATGGGCGTGCCGGGACTTCCGCCTGCACAAGTAGGCACTGATGCAGAAATCGAAGCATTAAAGAAAGGTGTCGGTGCTATTTATCCTGAAATTGACGGACTGCCCGAATTAAAATCGGAAGCAGCACGTTTTGTAAAAATGTTTCTTGATATTGACATTAAACCCGAAAACGCTATCCCTACGGTAGGTTCAGCACAGGGCGGTTATGCAGCATTCATGACCGTTAACCGTATGTACAAAGAAAAAGATACCACACTTTTTCTCGACCCGTGTTTTCCTGTTCACAAGCAACAGCACCATGTGATTGGTACCAAGTATGAAGCTTTTGACGTATATAATTACAGAGGCGATAAACTCCGTGATAAGATAGAATCATATTTAAAAAAAGGAAATATAGCAAGTATGATTTATTCCAATCCTAACAATCCTTCATGGATTTGCTTTACGGACAAGGAACTTAAGATCATTGCCGAACTTGCCGATAAATATAATGTTGTAGTAATGGAAGACCTTGCCTATTTTGCAATGGATTTCCGGAAAGATTATTCAAAACCCGGAGTTGCTCCATTTCAGCCAACGGTAGCAAAATACACCGATAATTATATTTTATTTATTTCCAGTTCCAAAGCATTCAGCTATGCAGGGCAGCGAATAGGACTGATGATTATTTCGCCCAAACTTTTTAATACAACAGCTCCCGACCTTAAAAGATATTACAACTCCGATTTATTTGGACGTGCAATGATTTTTGGAACTGTATATTCATTAAGCGCCGGCACTTCACATAGCGCCCAGTATGCGCTTACAGCAATACTTAAAGCTGCTAACGATGGCAAATTTGATTTTATTCATGATGTAAAAGAATACGGTGAGAAAGCTAAAATTATGAAAAAAATGTTCACCGATAATGGCTTCAAGATAGTGTATGATATGGACGAGAACGAACCTATTGCTGATGGTTTTTATTTCACGTTTTCATATCCGGGATTTACCGGCGAACAATTACTCGAAGAACTTATTTATTACGGCATAAGCGCAATTTCACTGGCAATTACCGGCAGCGAAAAACTGGAAGGGATGCGTGCATGCGTTTCGTTAGTAAACAGGAATCAATTTCCCGATTTAGAAAACAGGCTGAAAAAATTCCACGAAAATCATAAATATTAATTATTGATCATCGGTTCTGATTTTGCCTTCTTGTTAAAACAATATGCTATAACTATTGAAGGAGTAATCTTTGATGTGAAATATTTTCTGATTTTGTAAGTTTCATCAGAAGTTGATAATGTTGGTGAAAGAGGATCGTTTTGATAATTCAAATGTTCACCATGCCATTCCAGATTTCGTGTAAGATGCTGTATCTGGTAATTAAAATCTATTCCGAAAGAAAAATGTTTTAAAATAGTAGTATTTATTTCAGCAAAGCTTCCAATTCCATATCCTAAAGTACCTTTATATGTACCGGTACAATTTGTTCTATATTGTAATACCTGGTCATCATAACTTTTTACATCTCTTGTGATTTCTCCTTTAGGTAAAATGGTAAGAGGAACATAAACGCCAAAAGAAAAAACAAACTTTTTCAAAGAAACCCGGTCACCAATACCTAAATTAAAATTATAATATTTTTGTTTCTCCGTTTGCTCATAGTTATAAGTACTTGTACTTGGAACAGAATTATCAGTATACAAATCATTTTCTTTATACAATTTATTTAAACTGGCATAATTAAAATTCAGGCGAATTAAAAACGACTTTGCTTCAAAGTATTTTTCACTAAATATCCCTATAGTAATTGAATCATTTCTCGATTCAATTACATCATGATAAAACCAGGAATTATTATTAGAATTATCAAATACATCATCCAGGTAATACTCTGAATTGAATGGTGTGAACTGTAAACCTATTTTAAAA
The DNA here is from genome assembly GCA_035353855.1 of Bacteroidales bacterium. Classification (NCBI taxonomy): domain Bacteria; kingdom Pseudomonadati; phylum Bacteroidota; class Bacteroidia; order Bacteroidales; species Bacteroidales bacterium. The sequence continues at coordinate 65,337 of DAOQAK010000015.1, forward strand.
TTCTGACCAATAGCGAAGAATGATGCTATAGAAAAGGCAAAAGCCAATAAAATATTTTTTCTCATAAGGATTATTTTTTTAATTTATATAATAGCAAACAAAACAACGATTATTTTGCAATATTATTACATTAAAATAATTATTGCTATACCTTTTATAACAAATATTTTTTTTTGGAGTTTCCTCAAAAATTTCAAACAGGGAACAAAGAAAGCTGAAAATCGT